>JBOICR010000187.1:0-15811 GCA_050740195.1 Nevskiaceae bacterium
GGCTTCGGCAACAACTACGTCGACGACGGCGAGATCAAGCGCTACCGCAAGCACTATGCGATGCCGGGCTTCGAGCTCAACCGGCTCGGCGGCCGCACCTTCGCCAAGTCCACGCTGGAATGGAACCTGCCGCCGCTGGTGTTCGACCGCATCGGCACGCCGGGCTTCTTCCTCGCCTGGGCGCGACCGGCCATCTTCGGCACCGGGCTCGTGACCAACTTCGACGAGTCGCCGGACAACGCACAGAGCGCCGGCGTGCAGATCGACCTGCGCTTCCAGGTCCTTCACCGTCTCGACATGACGCTGTCGGCGGGCTACGCCGCCGGCTTCTTCGATCGTGTGCACGTGGACGACGAGGTCATGGTCTCGCTGAAGATCCTGTGACCGCCGAGCTCGCGCTGCGCGCCTCGGTCGGGCTGCTGCCGGTTCTGTGCTTCCTGGCCGCGATGCGCCTGTTCGATTCGTACAAGCTCGTGCACCTGAGGCCGACGCTGGCGATGATCGCGGCCGGCGCGCTCGGCGCCGTGGCCAGCTACTGGATCGGCGCAGCGGTGATCGGCGGGTTCGACCTCGAGTTCCGGACCTACGCGCGCTACATCGCGCCGCCGGTGGAGGAGCTGCTCAAGGGCGCGATCATCGTCTGGCTGGTGGCGCGCCACCGCGTCGCGTTCCTGGTCGACGCCGCGATCAGCGGCTTCGCCGTCGGCGCCGGCTTCGCGATGCTGGAGAACCTGTTCTACCTGCGCCAGCTGCCCGACGCGGCGATCGGCGTGTGGATCGTGCGCGGCTTCGGCACCGCGATCATGCACGGCGGCACCACCGCGATGTTCGGCATCCTCGGCCTGATCGTTTCGGAGCGCACCGGCCGGCACGGCGCCGTGCCGTTCCTGCCGGGCCTGCTGCTCGCCTCCGCGGTGCACTCCGCCTACAACCACTTCTTCTTCTCGCCGGTGCTGGCCGCCGTCGGCATCCTGCTGGTGCTGCCGCCGATGGCGCTCGCCGTGTTCGCGCGCAGCGAGGCGACGCTGGAGAAATGGCTCGAGTCCGGCTTCGACGCGGACACGCACTTGCTGGGCCTGATCAACTCCGGCCGCTTCGGCGGCTCACGCGTCGGGCGCTACCTCCAGACCCTGCGCGCGCGCTTCGACGGCCCGGTGGTCGCCGACATGCTGTGCTACCTGCGCACGCGCACCGAGCTCGCGTTGCGCGCCAAGGGCATGCTGATGGCGCGCGAGAGCGGCTTCGAGACCGCGCCCGACGACGCCACGCGCGCGCGCTTCACCGAGCTCGAGTACCTGGAGAAGAGCATCGGTCCGACCGGACTGCTGGCGATCAAGCCGTTCATGCACATGTCGCGCAAGGATCTCTGGCAGCTTTACCAGATCGGGCGCTAGGGGGGTAGGATGCGCCGACGGGGGTGCGCATGAACGACGCCGCGGGGAGTGCGGTCGCGATCGCACAGGAGCCGCTGAAGACGGCCGACGTGCTGCGCCGGCTGGCGGAAATCCCGATCCTGCGCGCGCTGCCACCCGAGGAAGTGCAGGAGCTGGTCGGCTGCGTAGAACAGCTCGACGTTCCCGCCGGCCATTGCCTGATCACGAAAGGTGACGTCGGCGATGCGCTGTACCTGGTCGAGCAGGGCAGTGCCCGCATCGAGCGCGAAGGCCGCGACACCATCAAGGTCGGCGCCGGCACTGTGGTCGGCGAAGCCGCGCTGCTGACCGGCGAGCGGCGCAACGCCACGGTGATTGCCGAGAGCCCGCTGCTGGTCTGGCGCATCCGGCGTGAGGCCTTCACCGGGCTGGTCGAAAAATCCCCGAACCTCAAGCAGGCGCTGCACGCGCTGGTCGAGTCGCGCAAGCTCGGCTCGCAGATCGAGGCGCCGAGCAAGGAATACTGGCTGTCGACGGCCAGGCGCGCGGTCGAGGCGCGCAACCGGCACCTCACGCTGTGGGAGCTGCTGATGGCGCTCGGCCTGATCCTGTGGGTCGCGCTGTTCGTCAACGAGCGCGCCGGACTGGTGCACCCCGAGGAGCACCACGCGCTGTTCGCGGCGATCCAGCTCGTGACCGGCCTGCTGGTGATCCAGGGCTCGTGCGAGGCCTTCATCCACGGCGTGGAACGCCTGGGGGCGCGCCTGCACTGGGACGGGTTCATCTCGGGCACCGTCGGTTCGGTGCTGTCGACGCTGCCGGAGTTCGTCGTGATCGCGTTCCTGGTGCAGGTCGATCCGCTGGCCGCGTTCGTCACGGCTGCCGTCACGATCTACAACAACGCGCTCGCGTTCTCGATCTATTCGTTCTTCCTGCCCAAGGACAAGCGCGGCGCGTTCCGCATGCCGCGCTCGCTGACCACCGCCGGCGGCGAGATCCTGATCGCCGGCGGCGCCGTGACGCTGATCGTCGGCGCGATCATGGTCATGTTCAGGCTCGACGGCACTCGCTCGACGCTGGCGGGCGTGGACCTGCTGGTGATCGCCGGCGTGCTGATCGGCATCTACGCCTACTACCTCGTGACGCTGGTGCGCTACTACGGCGAGGGCGAGGACGACGCCGAGTCGCACCAGGCCGAGCCGCACCGGCTTGGCCACGACACCAGTTGGGGGGCGATCTGGACAATGTTCGCCCTGGGCATCATCGGCGCGTACTGCGCCGGCGAAGCGATCGGCGCTTTCGCCGAAACCGCGCTGGGCTCGCTCGGGTTGCCGACCATCCCGACCGCGGCGGCGCTGGCGTTCTTCGCCGGCATGAGCGAGTACATCATCGTCTACAAGTCGCACCGGCGCGGCGAGCTCGGCATCGCGCTGTCGAACGTGTTCGGCGGCATGACCCAGGTCATGTTCCTGCTGCTGCCGTTCGGGCTGCTGGTGATCGGCATCGTCGGCATGGTAACCGGCGATGCGGCGTACGCGATCAAGATCAACACCGCCACGATGATGCTGATCCTGCTGCTGTTCCCGCTGTTCTACGCGCTGCACCAGTACATGTCGCAGGAGAAGACCCTGTCGGATCTCGACGCGGCGTCGATGACCGGCGTCTACCTGCTGCTGCTGTACTTCCTGTTTACTTCGCCCGGCTAGCTGCAGTCGGTCGCGACGCCCTGGCGGGCCTGCTCGCGCTGCTGCTCGTTCTCCGCGTCGCTGCGGTAGTGGCGCTCGCCCTGCTCGTCGACCGTGAACACCTTGCTGGCCCGCTCGAGCGCCGCCAGGCGCTGGCGCCACTGCGCGCAGCGGGCCGCGCGCTGGGCCTGCTGCTGCGCCGCCTGCTCGCGGGCCTTGGCATCGGCGTCGCGCGACTTGCCGACTTCCTCGGAAAACCCCTTCAGTGGGTCGGCGCCGTCGGATGCCGGGGCGGGGGCGGTGGGTACGCTGTCCGAGCAGTTGCCGTCGCGCGGCTTGGTCTGCACGTACTTGACGCGCCCCTCCTTGTCCACGCACTTGTAGACCTGGGCGGTGGCCAGGCCGGGGACCAGCAGCAGCAAAAGCGCCAGGTAACGCATGGTGATTCCCGGTGGCGGTGTCAGGCTGCTACTTTACGTCCGTTCGCGGACGGGAGCGGGGCGGCATGGAGCGTGGCGAGCGGTTCTACCGGATTCACCGGCTGCTGAAGGCGGGCAGGTGCGTGCCGCTGCGCCAGTTCACCGAGGACCTCGGCGTGTCGCGCGCGACGTTCAAGCGCGACATCGAATACCTGCGCGACCGCTACGGCGCGCCGCTGGTGTGGGACCGCGAGCGCAGCGGTTATCGCTACGACCTGACCCAGCCCGGCGCCGAGCGCTTCGAGTTGCCGGGCTTCTGGCTCTCCGCCTCGGAGATCCACTCGCTACTGGCGATGCAGGCGTTGTTGTCCGATCTCGACGAAGGCCTGCTGGCCGACCGGGTCAAGCCGCTGATGGCGCGGCTCGAGGGCGTGCTGGAATCGAGCCGGCTGCCATCGGCTGAAATCCGCAAACGCATCCGGATTCTCCATCAGGGCTCGCGGCGCGCCGAGCCGGCCGCGTTCGGCGTGATTGCGCAGGCGCTGCTGGCGCGCAGGCGCATCTCGATCCGTCACCACAACCGCGGCCGCGACGAGGACACCACGCGCACCATCTCGCCGCAGCGGATGGTGCACTACCGCGACAACTGGTACGCGGACGCCTGGTGTCACCTGCGCAACGACGTGCGCACGTTCTCGCTGGACGCGATCGAGCATGCCGAGCTGGTCGACGAAAAGGCGAAGGAAGTGGCCGAGGCCGAGCTCGACAAGTACTTGGGCAGCAGTTACGGCATTTTCAGCGGCGAGCCCAAGGCCACCGCGGTGCTGCGCTTCTCGCCGGTGCGCTCGCGCTGGGTGTCGCGCGAGCGCTGGCATCCGCAGCAGAAGGGCACCTGGGACAAGGCCGGGCGCTACACGCTCGAAGTGCCGTACAGCGACGATCGCGAGCTGATCATGGATATCCTGCGGCACGGCAACGATGTCGAAGTGCAAGGTCCGCCGGAGCTGCGCTCGCGGGTGGCGCAGGCACTCAAACAGGCCGCCAGGCTGTACCCGTGATCGACGCGGCAAACAGGCTCACGCCCTGAGCCAGTGCCCCCCGCAAGATGGTCCCAACGTAGACGGAGACCCTCATGCGCACCCTCACCGATAGCGACGGCTTCCCCGGCATCCTCAGCGCGATGACGCTGGCAGCCGTGCTGACCAGCTGCGCCTGGCTGCTGACCAGCCTCTGATCACCCCTTGCGCCAAAGGCGGCGCTCCTGCAGACCTCCCCTCCCACGCACCCCCTGCAGGGGCGCCCCTTGGGCGCACTCTATTTCTAGGCCGCCTGTGCGAGCTTCGCGCCCCTGGCGGCCCGGTCGGCGCGGCGCGCCTGCGCGCGCAGGAAGATCAGCGCGGCCTGCTCGGCCTTGCGCGGTGAGTTGGTCATGTCGCCGCGGATCAGCTTGTGCAGGCGGCCTTCGCGCCAGGCCTCGAACACGACCGGATTGATGTAGGACTTGCGGCACACCGCCGGCGTGTTGCGCAGCTCGGTCGCCACGTTCCGGATCGTGTCCATGATGCAGGCGGCGAGCTTGGCGTCGCTGAGGTCCTCCGGCAGCGGCGAGCAGCTCATCAGCGCGATGGCGCGCTCGGTGGCGCCCCAGGTGCGGAAGTCCTTGGCGGTGAAGCCGGCGCCCATCGCCTTCTCGATGTAGTCGTTGACCTGGTCCGAATCGATCGGATGGTGCAGGCCGTCGAAGCCGACGTACTGGAACAGGTGCTGGCCGGGCACCTCCTGGCAGTGACGCACGATGCGCGCGAGCCGCAGGTCGTTGATCGCGACTTCGTGGTCGATGCCGCCCTTGCCGCGAAACTGCATCACAGCGCGGCCGTCGTCGATGAACTTGACGTGCTTGTCGCGCAGCGTGGTCAAGCCATAGCTCTTGTTTTCGCGCGCGTACTCGACGTTGCCGATGCGCACCAGCGTGCTGTCGAGCAGCGCCACCACCACCGCCAGCACCTTGTCCTGCGGCAGGCCGGGGAGGGCCAGGTCGCGCCGCAGCGCGCGCCGCAGTTTCGGCAGCGCTTCGCCGAACTCGACCATGCGCTCGAACTTGGCGCTGTCGCGCATCGCGCGCCAGTCGGCGTGGTAGCGGTACTGCTTGCGGCCGCGCGCATCGATGCCGGTGGCCTGCAGGTGCCCGCGCGCATCGGTGCAGATCCACACGTCCTGGTACGCCGGCGGGATCGCCAGCCTGCGCACGCGCATCAGGGTTTCCTTGTCCTTGATCGGCTTGCCGTCCGGCCCGGCATAGGCGAAGCCCTTGCCCTTGCGAGTGCGGCGGATGCCGGGGTCGTCGACCGAGACGTAGCGCAGCCTGGCTTCGCGCGCGTGGGCCATCGCCTCCGCGGCAGCATCCTGGCTGTCGGTTGCGGGCGTGGTCTCGGGATCCGTCATGCGGCGGCGCCCTTGAATCCGCGCGCCCGCTCGCGCACCAGCTCGACGGCCGCGGTGCCGATCACGGACACGAAACTGCGTGTCGTGCGCAGCCGCTCCGCCAGCGGCATCGGCTCGGGGATAGAAATCCAAAGCCGCAGCAGGTGACGCCGGCGCTCGAACTCGGGCCAGTCCTCGAACGCGGTACGCGCATGCAGGATGGTGTGGTTGCTGATCAGCTGCACGTCGCCGGGCTGCAAATCCATGTCGAGGTGGAATGCCGGCGAGTTGGCGATGCCGTCGTAGGTGTCGAGCAGTTCCTGCTCCTGCGCGGTCAGCTTCGGCACGTGCTCGATGCGATTGACCGTGCGGTAGTAGTCGCTCTGCCAGAACGTGCGCAGCTCGCCCCTCGAATACCGGCAGGGCGGGATCGGGAAGGCGCGCACGCCACCTTCACCCTTGGTGTCGAACCACACCGGCTCGAACAGGCGCGGCACCAGCTGCGGTTTCACGCGCATCACCTCGTTGAACACCGCCACCGAGCTTGCGATGCGCGATAGCCCGCCGGATTTCGCCTTCTGCAGGCACAGCAAGCCGACGAAGTCGGCCGCGTCGGTGTGGACCGCGAGTTCCTTGTTGGTGCGGTAGTAGCGCACGTCCTCGCCGGTGCGCTGGTCGCGCACGTGGCCGAGCAGGTCGCCCTCTGGGTTCTGCGCACCGGGAATGCCGAAGTGGTGGCCCAGGCACCAGAAGAACGTCTCCGACTGCTGCTCGCTCCACTGGCCGACCGGCACGCCCCGGATCAGCACGAAGCCGCGTCCGCGGCGAATCTCGTTGCGCCACTGCGCGATGCGCGCCGACAGCGCCGGCAGCGGAAAATCCGCGGTGCTCATCTGCGCCAGGGTCTTGCCGCTGGCCGCCGCGATGCGCTGGCCGGCGTGCAGCTCGCCGATCTCGGCGAGCGAGAGTTGGAACACCCACAGATCCTCGCGCCGGCGCATCTCTTCGCCGCGCCAGGCGGCCGGTGTGTCGATCGGGCCGGCCGGGATGCGCTGGTGCGGCCGGGCCCAGTACTTGAGGGTCTGCGCGCGCAGCGACTTGTACACGTCTACTCCCCGACGATCTTGACCAGGACACGTTTTTTACGCCGGCCGTCGAACTCGCCGTAGAAGATCTGCTCCCACGGGCCGAAGTCGAGCTTGCCGGCCGTGATCGCGACCACCACCTCGCGGCCCATCACCTGGCGCTTGATGTGCGAGTCGGCGTTGTCCTCGCCGGTGTCGTTATGGCGCCACTGCTTGACCGGCTCGTGCGGCGCGAGCTTCTCGAGCCAGGCCGTGAAGTCGTGATGCAGCCCGCGCTCGTCGTCGTTGATGAACACGCTGGCCGAGATGTGCATGGCATTGACCAGGCACAGGCCTTCTTTCACGCCGCTCTCGCGCAGGGCGTCCTCGACCTGCGGCGTGATGTTGATGAACGCCGTGCGCTCGGGCGTGTTGAACCACAGCTCTTTGCGGTGGGTTTTCACCCCCCAATCCTAGCGTGGCCGCGCCGCCTCCACCTTGCGGATCTGCTCGGGCGTCAGCGCCAGCTCCCCGGCGTTGAAGTCCTCGATGGCCTGCTCGATCTCGTCGCGCGTGTTCATCACGAACGGCCCGTACTGGACGACCGGCTCGCGCAGCGGCCTGGCCCCGAGGAGCAGGAAGCGCGCTCCGCCCTTGCCGGCGGTCACCGTCACCGAGTCGCCGTCCGACAGCAGGCCGGCCGCGCGATGTGGCAGCTCGCGGCCGCCGATCGTGGCGCTGCCCTCGTAGGTGTACAGGAAGGCGTTGTGTCCCTTCGCGATCGGCGCGCTGAACGCCGCACCCGCCGGCAGGTGCACGTCCACGTAGAGCGGGTTGGTGGTCTTGTCGCCGGCTGGGTTGACCGGTCCTTGCACGGCCTTGCCGCCGACCTCGAGCGAGCCCGCGATCACGCGCACCTCACCGCCGCCGGGCAGGGCCGCAGTCGGAATCTGCTCGGACGGGATGTCGCGGTAGGACGCCGGCTTCATTTTTTCCTTCGCCGGCAGGTTCAGCCATAGCTGGAAGCCGCGCATGCGCCCTTCGGACTGCTGCGGCATCTCGGAGTGGATGATGCCGCGCGCCGCGGTCATCCACTGCACCGAGCCGGGCCCGAGGTCGCCGGTGTTGCCGAAGTTGTCCTTGTGCTGCATGTGGCCGTCGAGCATGTAGGTCACGGTTTCGAAGCCGCGATGCGGATGCGGCGGGAAACCCGCGAGGTAATCGTCCGGGTTGTCCGAATAGAACTCGTCCAGCATCAGGAACGGATCGAAGCGCATGCGTTCGTGGCCGGAGCCGAGGCTGCGGCGCAGCTTCACGCCGGCGCCGTCGGACGTCGGCACGGACGCGATGACCTGTGCGAGGGTGCGTTCGCTCATGACGCCACCGCCTTGCGCGCACGCCAGGCGTCGAGCGAGAAGGCGCCGGCGCCGTGCGCCGCTATGAACAGGAAGCCGCCGCCCATGGCGATGTCCTTCATCATGACCATCATCTGCATCTGGTCGTCCGGCTTGAAGTGGAACAGCAACCCGGCCAGGACGCTGAAGCCGGCCAGGCCGAACGCCGCGATGCGCGTCCACAGGCCCAGCACGACCAGCAGGCCGCCGCCGAGCTCGGTCACGATCACCAGCGGCAGCAGCATGCCGGGCACGCCCATCGATTCCATGTAGGCCTGCGTGCCGGCGTAGCCGCCGATCTTGGTGTAGCCGGCCACGACGAAAATGAGGGACAGCAGGATGCGGCCGAGCAGGTCGCTGACGTCGTAGAGCTTGTTCATGGGGGTCTCCGTAGGTGGGCGATCAGGCCGCCAACCGCACGGGCGGTGCCAGATTCTGAATCGCGGCACGGGCCTGCGCCAGACTGCCGTCGCGGGCTGCCGGGCCCATCGCCAGGCCTTCGGCATACAGGAATTCGACGTCGGTGACCCCCAGCAGCCCCAGGAACTGGCGGACGTGCGGCGCGAGGTGGTCCTGCGGTGTGCCTGCATACATGCCGCCGCGGGTCGCGAAGACATAGGCCTTCTTGCCGGTGAGCAGGCCGACCGGCCCCTTGTCGGTATGGCGGAACGTCACCCCGGCGCGGGCAATGTGGTCGAACCAGGCCTTGAGCTGGGTAGGGATGCCGTAGTTGTACATCGGCACGCCGAGCACGACGACGTCGGCGCGGCGCATCTCGTCGATCAGCCGGTCCGAGAACTCGACCACCGCCTGCTGCCCGGCGGTGCGCTCCTCGGGCTTCGTCAGGAACGCCTGGAAGCGCGCGGCGTCCAGGTGCGGAATCGGCTCGCGGGCGAGGTCGCGCTCGATCACGCGTGCGCCCGGCTCGCGTTCGCGCAGCGCGTCGACGAACTGGCCGGCAAGCTGGCTCGACTGGCCGTCGGTCGAGTAGATGCTCGAGTTGATCTTGAGGATGGTGGTCATGGCTGCCTCCTTGTCTTCGGGTGGCGCCATTTAACTATTGAATCTGTAGATAAAAAAGCAGAGAATTTAGCCTGTAACGATCTACTGGATAGATTGAATGATGGCACCGAAGATCTCACTGGAGCAGTGGAAGGCGCTGGTTTCAGTCGTGGAATCAGGCAGTTACGCGCTGGCTGCAAACCAGCTCCACAAGAGCCAGTCCACGCTCACCTACGCCATCCAGAAGATGGAGCGCCTGCTCGGGGTCAAGGCGTTCGAGATCAAGGGCCGCAAGGCATCGCTCACCGACGCCGGCCACATCCTGTACGTCCGCGGCAAATCGCTGGTGGAGGAGGCCTTGCGGCTGGAGCAGGCTGCCGCCGCGCTGGCGGCGGGCTGGGAAGCGGAGATCCGCCTCGCGGTCGAGGTCGTGTTCCCGACCTGGCTGCTGCTCGAGTGCCTGTCCGCGTTCGGGCAGGAGCGGCCGCACACGCGCATCGAGCTGTACGAAACCGTGCTCGAGGGCAATGCCGAGGCGCTGATCGAAGGCAAGGCCGACCTGTCGATCGGCCCGACGATTCCGCCGGGCTTCGTCGGCGAGGCCCTGATGACCGTGCGCTTTGTGCTGTCCGCCGCGCCCTCGCATCCGCTGCACCAGCTCGGCCGGCCGATCGTGGCGGCGGACCTCAAGCCGCATCGCCACCTGATCATCCGCGACACCGGCAGCCGGCGCGTGCGCGCCACCAACGCCATCGCGACCCAGCGCTGGACGGTGTCGCACAAGGCCACGTCGATCCGCGCGGCAATCATGGGGCTGGGCTTCGCCTGGTTTCCCGAGGACAGCATCCGCGAGGAGCTGCGCAGCGGGCAGCTCAAGGCCCTGCCGATGCGCGAGGGCACCGAGCGCTACGCCACGCTCTACCTGATCCACGCCGGCGTCGACGTGCTGGGCAAGGGCGCGCGGCGGCTCGGCGAGATCATCCGCGAGCGCGTGAAGCGGACCTGCCCCGAGTCCGGCGGGATGACCGAGGCGTCGTAGCGTGTTCTGGCTCAAAATGAATCCGACAGAGGGGGACCCATGCGACTGCCATTCATCGTGATCCTGCTGGGCTACGCGGGCCTGGTGCCCTTCGTGGTCGGCCCGGCGTGGCTCACGTTCTCGCCCGAGAGCGCGCCGGAGTGGCTGGACGCCGCCTGGGCAGGTTACGTCACGCTGCTCGCCGCCTTCCTCGCCGGCACGTTCTGGGGGTTCGCGCTGCCGGCCATCGAGGGGCCCAACGGGTTGCTCGGCGTGTTCATGGCCTCGGCGCTGCTGCTGCTGACCTGGGTGACGATGGTGATCGCGTCGGTCTGGCAGCTCTACCTGCTCGCGCTCGTGTTCCTGCTGCAGCTGGTCGCCGACTACTGGCGCGAGCGCACGCTCGACACGATTCCCGGGTATTTCAGGCTGCGCGCGACGCTGACGATGGGCGCGATCGCGTCGATCGTGTGGTTCCTCGCCCTATAAGCGCCCGCGGGCGAGGTCCTGGCGCTGGGCCGACACACCCTTGCCGCCAGCCGTCAGGCGCGTTTCCCACACCAGGCGCACGCCCTCGCGCGTGCTGGATGTGAGCGACAGGTCGAGTTGCAGGCCGCGTGCGGGCTTCACCGGGTCCAGCAGCGGCAGGTAGACCTGCTCCCAGTGGGTCGGCTTGGCGTAGGGCGAGGTCGACAGCTTCACGCCCTCGACCAGCTCGACTTCCCACCACAGCGCGAAGCCGTGCACGGTTTTCCCTGAAAGGTCGGACCAGCTGGCCAGGCCCTTGCGCTGGCTCGGCGGCGGCTTGCCCTCCGGCGCGAATTCGATGCGGTCCCACTGGCGCGCCGCCGCCTCGCCGGCCAGATCGGCCGGCGCCACCGTGCGCACGTACATATTGTTCAGCGCGGCCTCGCGCGCCGGGGCGAGGTCCAGGCCGTGGCTGCCGCGCGCGAACACGTCGATTTCCTGCTGCAGCCGCGGCGCCAGCACCGGCGCGACGAACTGGCTCAGGGCGCGGGGGAGCATGACGCCGCCGGGCTTCAGGAAGCGGCGCGCGTCGACCAGGGTCTCGAGCAGGCCTTCCTCGAGCGCGTAGTTGCCGAGGGTTTCGGACACGACGACGTCGGCGCGCGGCGGCTTTTTCACTTCGGTCGAGTGCGCCTCGACGAAGGTGAGTCCGCTGATGCCGTTGCGCCGCGCCAGCTCGCGCGCCAGCGCCAGCGCGCCGGTGTACTCGTACAGGTGGCAGTGCGCGGCACCGAGCCGGCGCGCGAGGAAGCTCAGGAAGCCGGTGCCGGCGCCGATGTCGGCCACCGTCATGCCGGGCTTGAGCACGCGCGCCAGCGCCTGCCCCAGCGCGTCGTTGCGCACCGTGTCGCCGAGCAGCTTGCGGTGCAGCTCGATCTCGCTCATGCGTCGCCCGGGGCCTGCCGCATCAGGTTTTCCTGCGTCACCGAGCACACCAGGCGCCCGGCGCGATCGAAGATCAATCCGCGCGAGAAACCGCGCGCGCCTTCCGCGTTCGGCGCGTCCATCGCGTACAACAGCCAGTCGTCGACGCGGACCTCGCGGTGGAACCACAGCGCATGGTCGATGCTGGCGACGATCATCCCCGGCGTGTGCCACGACCTGCCGTGCGGCAGCAGCGCGGTCGCCAGCAGGTTGAAGTCGGTGGCATAGGCCAGCACGCAGGTATGCAGCAGCGGATCGTCCGGCAGCCTGCCCGCCGCGCGCAGCCAGAAGTGCTGAACGGGCTCGCGCTTGTCGGGGTCGAGTGGATTCCATGGTTGCACCGGCTTGAACTCGATCGCGAGCTCGCGCGTCATCGCGGTCTGCACGCGCTCGTGCAGCGGCCCTTTACGGGCGGCCTCGTCGGTCCAGCGTTTGCGCAGCACGTGCTGGAACTCGAGTTTTTCCGGCGGCGCGACGTCCGGCATCGCGACCTGGTGCGAAAGGCCGCGCTCAGGCTTCTGGAACGAGGCGATCATCGACAGGATCGGCTCGCCATGCTGGATCGCCTGCACGCGCCGCGCGGTGAACGTGCGCCCGTCGCGCACGCGATCCACCTCGTAGACGATCGGCATCGCCATGTCGCCGGGGCGCAGGAAGTAGGCATGCGCCGAGTGCGGCACCGCGCCCTCGACGGTGCGCGCCGCCGCCACCAGCGCCTGGCCGATGACCTGGCCACCATAGACGCTCTTGCCCCCGAGGTCGCGCGACTGGCCGCGGAACATGTTGACTTCGAGCGGCTCCAGGTCGAGCAGCGCCAGCAGGTCCTGCAGGACTTTATTCATGCAGAAATGGGGGACAGACCACCATTTTTTGTGACGGTCATGCGATTCCGGGACGGTTAGTCGAAAATGGTGGTCTGTCCCCAATTTTCGCACATGGCGCGATGAAGCCTCGGCCCTTGCCGGACCTGCCCGTCCTCGAAGCGCTGCCCGGCGTCAAGGCCGCGCTGGCGCGCGAAGGCCGCGCAGTGCTGTCGGCGCCGCCGGGCTCCGGCAAGACCACGCTGGTGCCGCTGGCCCTGCTCGACGAGCCGTGGCTCGCCGGCAAGAAAATCGTCGTGCTCGAGCCGCGGCGCCTGGCGGCGCGCGCGGCGGCGCGGCGCATGGCCGACCTGCGCGGTGAAGCCGTCGGTGAGGCGGTCGGCTACCAGATCCGCTTCGAGCGCAAGACCTCGAGCCGCACGCGGATCGAAGTGATCACCGAAGGCCTGCTGACGCGCCGGCTCCAGTCCGACCCGGAGCTCGCGGGAGTCGGCTTGGTGATCTTCGACGAGTTCCACGAACGCAGCCTCGACGTCGACCTCGCGCTGGCGCTGACGCTCGACGCGCGCGCCAACCTCAACCCGCACCTGCGCCTGCTGGTGATGTCGGCGACGCTCGACACCGTGGCGGTCGCGCGCCTGCTCGGCGATGCGCCGGTGGTGTCCAGCAGCGGCCGGCTGCATCCGGTCGAGGTGCGCTACCGGCCGGTGAAATCCGACGAGCGCATCGGCGATGCGCTGGGCAACTCCGTGGTCACGGTGCTGCGCGAGACCGAAGGCGACGTGCTCGCATTCCTGCCGGGCGCGCGCGAGATCGGCGATGCGCAGTGCATCGTCGAGGCGCGCGGCGCCGGCCGGGTCTCGGTCCACCCCCTCTATGGCGACCTGTCCAGCGCCGACCAGGACGCGGCGTTGATGCCCTCGCGCGACGGCCGCCGCAAGGTGATCCTCGCCACGAACATCGCGCAGACCAGCCTGACGGTCGAGGGTGTGACGACGGTGGTGGACTGCGGCTACGTGCGCGCGGCGCGCTTCGATCTCGGCGCCGGCGCCAATCGCCTCGACACGTTGCGCATCTCGCGCGCCTCGGCCGAGCAGCGCAGCGGCCGCGCCGGCCGCCTCGGCCCGGGCACCGCGTACCGCCTGTGGAGCGAGGAGCAGCACGGCCGGCTGCCCGCGCACGACACGCCGGAGATCCTCGCCGCCGATCTCACGCGCTTCGCGCTCGAGCTGGCGGCCTGGGGCGTGGCCGATCCGTCGAAGCTGACGCTGTCCGATGCGCCGGCACCATCGTCCTGGTCCTATGCGCGGGAACTGCTGGCCGGGCTCGGCGCCATCGACGCGAGCGGGCGCATCACCAAGCACGGGCGCGAGCTGGTGCGGCTGCCGACCGCACCCCGGCTGGCTCACATGCTGCTGCTGGCCCGCGAGGCGCGGCTGGTCCATACGGCGGCCTGGCTCGCGGCGATGCTCGAGGAGCGCGGCGGCGACGCGCTCGACGCCGCAGCCGCGTTGCGGCGCGCGCGCAACAGCTCGCGCGTGCGCGACGCCGTGCGCCAGATCTTGCGGCTACTCGACGTCGAGGCTGACGGGAAGCCCGACGAACACGAGCTCGGCCGCGCCATCGCCTGGGCGTTTCCCGAGCGCATCGCGCGTCGTCGCGATGGCGCGAACGGCGCGTTCCTGTGCGAGGACGGCGGCGAGGCGCGCGTGCCGGAGCGCGACGCGCTCGCGGCGAGCGAGTGGCTCGCGATCGCGCACTGGGAGCCCGTGCCGCCGCGCAAAGTGCGGCTGGCGGCCCCGATCGATTTTGCCGACGTCGAGCGCGACCATCGCGCCCGCATCCGCACCGAAGCGATCGTGCGCTGGGACGCGCGCAAGGAAGCCGTCGTTGCCGAAGAGCAGACGAATCTCGGCGCCATCGTCCTGGCGCGGCGCGACCGGCGCTCGGAGTCGGGCGAGGCCGGGCGCGAGGCGATGCTGGCCGGCATCCACCAGCTCGGCATCGGCGCATTGCCGTGGAGCGAGGCAACGCGTCAATGGCAGGCGCGTGTCCTGAGCCTGCGCAAGTGGCGCGCGAACGAAACCTGGCCGGACGTCGGCGATGAAGTGCTGGCGGCGTCGCTGGCGGAGTGGCTGGGCCCGTTCCTCGATGGCGTGACGCGCCGCGATCACCTGGCGCGCCTTGACTTGGCCGGCGCGCTGAACGCGATGCTCGACTACCCCGGCCAGCAGAAACTCGCCCGGCTGGCGCCGACGCACCTGACCGTGCCGACCGGCTCGAGCCTGCCACTGGAGTATTTCCCCGACGGCAAGGCACCGGCGCTGCACGTTAAGCTGCAGGAGATGTTCGGCCAGCCGACCTCTCCGGCGGTCAACGAGGGGCGCACGCCGGTCGTCCTGCACCTGCTGTCGCCGGCGCAGCGGCCGGTCGCCGTGACCCAGGACCTGGCCGGTTTCTGGGCGCGAGGCTACCTGGACGTAAGAAAGGACATGAAAGGCCGCTACCCCCGGCACCCGTGGCCGGACGACCCGGTCGCGGCGAAGCCGACGCGCCGGGCCAAGCCCCGCGGCACCTGAACGGTTTTCCCGGTTTTTCCCTTGACGCCCCGGGGGGCCAAAACGACAATACGCGCCCCTTTTTGCCGGGCGTTGCGGGCGGCGGGGGACGGCGGAGGGATACTCAAGCGGTCAACGAGGGCAGACTGTAAATCTGCTGGCTTACGCCTTCGAAGGTTCGAATCCTTCTCCCTCCACCAGCCTTGTCCCGGCGAAGGCCGGGATCCAGTAGTAGATTGAGTCGGGACGAAGCGGGTGTAGCTCAATGGTAGAGTCCCAGCCTTCCAAGCTGGCTACGTGGGTTCGATTCCCATCACCCGCTCCAGTTTCGAGCCGTACCTAACAGACACGCCCACATAGCTCAGTCGGTAGAGCACACCCTTGGTAAGGGTGAGGTCACCCGTTCGATCCGGGTTGTGGGCACCAGACATGTCCCCGCGAAGGCGGGGTCCATTTTGCAGTCCGAGAGACAAGGCAATGGCCAAAGAAAAATTCGAGCGTACCAAGCCGCACGTGAATGTCGGGACGATTGGTCACGTGGACCACGGCAAGACGACGACGACGGCGGCGCTGACGAAGGTCAGTGCGGACAAGGGCTGGGGCA
>JBOICR010000188.1:0-6845 GCA_050740195.1 Nevskiaceae bacterium
TCATCACCCAGCTCGACGTGCCGCTGTCCGAGGACGGTTCGACGCAGGTCATCTATCTGCGTCATGCCAGCGCCGAGAATCTCGCGCCGATCCTCGAAGGCTATGCCCAGCAGGCCGATGCGGCCAACCGTCCGGCCGGTGCCGCTCCCGGTGCGGCAGCCGGCGGGGGTGGCGCCGACGGGCGCACGCGGATCATCGCCGACAAGGACACCAACGCCCTCGTCATCACCGGCTCGCCGAAATCGATCAAGGCGATCCGCAACGTCATTGCCCAGCTCGACATCCGCCGCTCGCAGGTGCTGGTCGAGGCGGTCATCGCCGAGGTGTCGGCGGCCAAGTCGGCGCAGCTCGGCATCGACTGGTTCGTGTTCAACGACAACCGCATCGCCGCCGCCGGCATCCTCGACCCCAGTACGCTGCAACTGGTTGGCGCCGTCGCCGGGGGCGCGCTCGGCGTGCCGACCGCCGGGGCCGCCACCAACCCGCTGACGACCGGCCTGACCATGGCCGGGGCGATCGACAACCGGCCCGGCGGCACCAGCATCGGCGCGATCCTGAAGGCATTGCAGGGCGACACCGACACCAACGTGCTGTCGACGCCCTCGGTCGTCGCCACCGACAACGAGGAATCGGAGCTGTCGGTGGGCCAGGAGCTGTCAATTTCCACCGGCACCTTCACCACCCCCACCGGCGGTGTAGCCGGCAATCCGTTCCAGACCACGCAGCGCAAGGACGTCGGCCTCAAGCTCGGCGTCACGCCGCAGATCAACGAGGGCGACAGCGTCGCGCTGAAACTGAACCTGGAGGTCTCGCAGCTGCAGGGCGACCCGAGTTCGCTGAACCCGGTGACCAGCAAGCGGACGCTGAACACGACCGTCACCGTGACCAGCGGCCAGATCCTCGTGCTCGGCGGCTTGATCGACGACCAGGTCGTCACCACCGACAACTCGGTGCCGTTCCTGTCGCGCATCCCGCTGCTGGGCGCGCTGTTCCAGTTCAGCAAGGTCGAGAAGATCAAGCGCAACCTCGTGCTGTTCATCCGGCCGGCGATCCTGCGCGACGCCGGCGAATCGGACTACTACACGCGCCGCAAGTACGATGCCGCGCGCGACGCGCAGATCGAGCAGCGCAACCGCCCGCGCCAGTCGGTGCTGCCGCGCGGCCCGCTGCCGGTGCTGCCGCAGTACGAGGAGTTCAAGAGCCAGGGCGGTGCACCCCCGCCGGCCGTTCCGCCGGCGACCGCACCGATGGCCGCGCCGACCGAGCCCGCGCCGCCGGCCGAATCGGAAACCGCACCCGCCCCCGAGGGCGAGGCGCCGGACACACCGCCCGCGGAGGTTCCGGACGAGGCGCTGCCGAGCGAGGACGTTCCGCCGCCGGTGTAGGCGCCCGCATGGATGCCCCCCTGAAACGCCCGCCGTTCGCTTTCGCCAAGCGGCATGGGCTGATCGTCACCGAAGACCGCGGCGACCACGTCGGGGTGGCCTGCCGCCCGGGCGTCGCGCTCGACGCGGTGCAGGAGGCCCAGCGCTTCCTGCAGCGGCCGGTGCGCGTGCAGAACGTCAGCGCGCAGGAGTTCGACGCGCTGCTGCAGCGGACCTACGAAGGCCAGACCGGCGCGGCCGCCGGGCTGATGGAGGGCCTCGAGACCGAGGAAGGCGACCTCGACGCGATCGCGCAAGCGCTGTCGGAGAAGCAGGACCTGCTGGAAGGCACCGACGACGCGCCGATCATCAAGTTCATCAACGGGCTGCTGGTCGAGGCGATCAAGGACAACGCCTCGGACATCCACATCGAGACCTTCGAGAACCGGCTGACGATCCGCTTCCGCGTCGACGGCGTGCTGCGCGAGGTGATGAGCCCGCCCCGGCTGCTGGCGCCGCGCATCGTGTCGCGCATCAAGGTCATGGCCAAGCTCGACATCGCCGAAAAGCGCCTGCCACAGGACGGCCGCATCTCGCGCGCGTTCGGCGGAAGAAAAGTGGACGTCCGCGTCTCGACCATCCCGACCGGCGCCAACAATGAGCGCGTCGTGCTGCGCATCCTCGACAAGCAGGCCGAGCGGCTCGACCTCGAGCACCTCGGCCTCGACGCGACGCAGATCGAGACCCTCAAGCGCGTCATCCACCGGCCCTACGGCATCCTGCTGGTCACCGGCCCGACCGGCTCGGGCAAGACCACGACGCTGTACTCGGCGCTGGCCGTGCTGAACGACCGCTCGCGCAACATCATGACGGTCGAGGATCCGATCGAGTACTACATCGACGGCATCGGCCAGACCCAGGTCAACACCAAGGTGGAGATGACCTTCGCCCGCGGCCTGCGCGCGATCCTGCGCCAGGATCCCGACGTCGTGATGGTCGGCGAAATCCGCGACCTCGAGACCGCGCAGATCGCGGTGCAGGCCAGCCAGACCGGCCACCTGGTGCTGTCGACGCTGCACACCAACACCGCGGTCGGCGCGGTCACGCGCCTGCGCGACATGGGCGTCGAGCCGTACCAGATCTCCTCGTCGCTGGTCGGCCTCGCCGCCCAGCGCCTGGTGCGCCAGCTGTGCCGGCACTGCAAGCAGTCGTACACCGCCAGCGTCACCGAGTGCGAACACCTCGGCGTGAAGCCGAAGCCGGCAGTGACGCTGTACAAGCCGGTCGGCTGCTCGCAGTGCCGCCACACCGGCTTCCTCGGCCGCAGCGGCATCCACGAGGTCATCGAGGTGGACCGCAAGCTCGAGGCCATGATCCACGACGGCGGCTCGGAGCAGGCGCTCGAAGCGGCGGCGCGCGAGCACAGCCCCGGCATCATCCAGTCGGGCCGCAACAAGGTGCTGGCCGGGCAGACGACGCTGCGCGAAGTGCTGCGCGTCACGATCGAGGAATAACCGGCAATGCCGGCCTACGAGTTCACCGCGCTCGACGCGCGCGGGCGGCAGGAAAAGGGGTTGCTCGAGGGCGACACGCCGAAGCAGATCCGTGGCATGTTGCGCGACCGCGGGCTGACACCGCTGACCGTCGACGAAGTCGCCGAGGCCCGGGAGGTGCGGCGCGGCGCGCTGTTCGCGCGCGGCGGCTGGAGCCACACCGACCTGACGCTGTTCACGCGCCAGCTCGCCACCCTCGCCCGCTCCGGCCTGCCGCTCGACGAGGCGCTGGCGGCGGTGGCGCAGCAATCCGAGCACAAGAACGTCAAGCGCGTGACGCTCGGCGTGCGCGGTGGAGTGGTCGAGGGCCGCACGCTGGCGCAGGCGCTCGGCGAGTTTCCGAGCGTGTTCCCGCCGCTGTTCCGCGCGACGGTCGAGGCCGGCGAGTCGTCCGGCAAGCTCGACGGAGTGCTCGAACGCCTGGCCGAGTACGTCGAGCGCCGCCAGGCGCTGCAGCAGAAAGTGCTGGTCGCGGCGATCTACCCGATTTTCCTGGTCGTGTTCTCCATAGGCATCGTCAGCCTGCTGCTGACCTACGTCGTGCCGAAGATCGTCGCGGTGTTCGCCGACCTCGATGCGCAGCTGCCGCTGCTGACGCGCGGCCTGATCGCGCTGTCGGATTTCCTGCGCGAGTACGGCCTCGGCATGCTGGTGCTGCTGGCGGCCGGCCTGATCGCGTTCGGCCAGGCGATGCGCAGCGACGAATTCCGCCGCCGCGTCCACCGCTCGCTGCTCCGGCTGCCGCTGGTCGGGCCGCTGACCCGCAGCGCCAACACCGGCCGGTTTACGCGCACGCTCGGCATCCTGTTCGGCTCGGGCGTGCCGATCCTGGACGCGATGCGGATCGGCGCGCAGGTCGTGACCAACCTGCCGATGCGCGAGGCGATCGAGCAAGCCACGCTGCGCGTGCGCGAGGGCGCGTCGGTCAACAAGTCGCTCGCCGAAAGCGGGCTGTTCCCGCCGATCACGCTGCACCTGATCGCCAGCGGCGAGGCGTCCGGGCGGCTCGACGAGATGCTCGACCGCGCGGCCGAGCAGCAGGAGCGCGACGTCGAGACGCTGGCCGGCGCGCTGATGGCGGCGCTGGGTCCGGCGCTGGTGGTGCTGATGGGCGGGATGGTGTTCCTGATCGTGATGGCCGTGCTGCTGCCGATCTTCGACCTGAACACGCTGCTGAAGTAGACGCTCCTACTCGTCCGCCGCGGCCTTCGGCGCCGGCGGCTGCGCCGCCAGCATCGTTTGCATCAGCGCGCTGATGCGCGCCGGGACGTTCTTGCGCACCTCGGCCAGGCCGACCTTGATCGCGTTGGCGAAGCCCAGCGCGTCGGTGCCGCCGTGCGACTTGATGACGACGCCGGTCAGGCCGATCAGCGTGGCGCCATTGTGCCGGCGCGGGTCGATGCGCTTGCCGAGGTTGCGCAGCGCCGGATAGGCCGCCACCGCCGCCAGCCGGTGCAGCCAGTTGGCGGTGAACTCTTCCTTCAGGAACTTGGTGATCAGCTTGGCGACGCCCTCGCCGGTCTTCAGCGCGACGTTGCCGGCGAAACCGTCGCAGACCACGACGTCGACCGGGTCGAGGAAGATGTCGTCGCCTTCGACGAAGCCGACGTAGTTCAGCCCGGCGGCCTGGATCATCGCGGCGGCCTGCTTGATCACTTCGCCGCCCTTGATCTCCTCCTCGCCGATGTTCAGCAGCGCGACGCGTGGCCGGTCGATGCCATTGACCGCGGTGACCAGCGCCGAGCCCATCACCGCGAACTGGCACAACTGGTCGGCCGTGCACTCGGCGTTGGCGCCGAGGTCGAGCATGTAGGTGTGGCCGTCGACCGACGGGATCGCCGTGATGATCGCCGGCCGGTCGATGCCGGGCAGCATTTTCAGCACGAAGCGCGCCGTCGCCATCAGTGCGCCGGTGTTGCCGGCCGAGATCGCGGCCTGCGCCCGGCCTTCCTTGACCAGGTTGATCGCCACGCGCATCGACGAGTCTTTCTTGCCGCGCAGCGCCTTGGACGGCAGCTCGTCCATTTCGACCACTTCGCTGGCGTGCTGCACTTCGATGGGCGCATCGCCCAGGTGGTGCGCGGCGAGCGACTGCTTGAGCGCGGTCTCGTCGCCGACCAGGATCAGCCGCGGCGCATCGCGATCCTTGAGAACCAGCTGGGCCGCCTTCACGGCCACGACATGGCCGTGGTCGCCGCTCATGGCGTCGACCGCGAGGGTGACCGGTTCGGTCATTGAGCGGGCCGGCAACGCCGGTCCGGGACTACTCGGCGCCGGCCTCGGGCTCGGGCGCGGCGGTCTCGATCACTTTCTTGCCGCGATAGTAGCCGTCGGCGGTGACGTGATGACGCCGATGGGTCTCGCCCGAAGTCGGATCGACCGACAGCGTCGGCTTCGACAGCTTCTGGTGCGCGCGCCGGTGGCCGCGGTAGGCGCGGGATTTTTTGGAATCTGAAACAGCCATTTGAAACTCCTGGTGCCCCACCCCGGGGGGAGGGGGTCAAAAAGGGCGCGTATTCTACTTCTTCATCAGCCGCTTCACACAATCCGGGTCTTCGCAGCGCGGCATCATCGGCAGCGCCAGCAGGACCTCTTCCTCGACCAGGTCGCGCAGCGGCAACTGGTCGTCCTCGACCCGGTAGGACTCGCACTCCTTCAGCAGCCGGTCCTCGTCGGCCTCGCTCTCGACCAGGCACAGCGACAGGGCGACGTCGCAGTTCCAGTCGAACGCATGCAGCCCGCGCTGGCAGGTCAGCGGCACGCGGCCGCGAATCTCGCCGTGCAGCCAGTTCTGCCCCTCCTCGTCCCGCGTGGCTTGCAGCTCGACCTGCAGCTGGCCGTCGGTGCCGGCCAGGCTCGCCGCGAGGCGCGGCAGCTTGGCGAAAGGCACGCTGCCGGAAAAAGCTTCATGGCGCGACACGGCCTGCGAGGCTTTAACCCGCAGCGGGATACCCTCTGCGCGCCGTTTCATAAGGGCGCGGATGATAGAGTCTAGGATTCGTAAATGTCAAAGAAATCAAGATGAAACCGGCGATTTCACCAGCAAGTCCTCTGATCCTGGCGTCGACCTCGCGCTACCGCGCCGAGCTGCTCCGCCGCCTGCAGCTGCCGTTCGAGGCGATCGCCCCGGGCACCCCCGAAGTAGCGCAACCGGGGGAGACCCCCGCCAACCTGGCCCAGCGCCTGGCTCGCACCAAGGCGCAGGACGTCGCCGCCCGCCACCCCGGCCGCTGGGTGCTGGGCTCGGACCAGGTCCCGTCGTTCGACGGACGCGTGCTCGACCAGCCCGGCAACCGGGACGCCGGACTCGAGCAGTTGCTGGCCTGCTCGGGCCGGTCGGTGGTGTTCTACACGGCGGCCGCGCTGGTGGCCGGCGGCAGGGTGCATGAGCAGCTCGACACGACGATCGTGCGCTTCCGCACGCTGACGGCCGCCGAGGCCGGTCGCTACCTCGACGCCGAGCCTGCCTACGACTGCGCCGGTACGTTCAAGGTCGAAGGGCTCGGCATCAGCCTGTTCGAGGCGGTCGAGACGCGCGACCCCACTGCCCTGATCGGCTTGCCGCTGATCGCGGTGCGACGGTTGCTGGCCGAAGCGGGCTACTCGCTGCCCTGAGCGGGGGCCGGCAGCCGGTACAACTGCCGGTTGTAGGTACCCGCGGCCCACAGGACGTGAGCCAGCGCGTCGCGCGTGAGCTCGGGATCGTCGGGCGCCGGGGTGAGCGTGTCACCCTCGCCGACCGTAAAGCTGCTCGGCGGCTGGTGCGGCTTGTGGACGACCATGCGGTTGCCGTAGCGAAAACCGTTGTTGTCGTCGAACTGCATCAAGGCGAGGCCCGGGTCGTCGCCGGGCAGCGTGAGCAGGTCGCGGCCGATCATCGGGTGCTCCACCCGCAGCCCCAGCAGGTGCACCAGCGTCGGGCCGAGGT
>JBOICR010000189.1:0-47079 GCA_050740195.1 Nevskiaceae bacterium
ACCCCGCCCCGTCCAACCAGCGTAATAGAAATGCCGTGTCGGCCATCCCCTGCCACGGCCGCGGCGCCAGCATGAGCGGCGGACCGTTGGCGGCGGGATCGTGCGGCCCGACCAAGAGCGCATCGAAATGGGTTTGAACGCGCTCCCGGCGCCGTGCGAGCGCCGCATGAAAGCTCGGCCAATCGCTAAATCCCATTCCCAAGGCCACCCGCTGCCGGGTTATCTCCCCTCTCGGCAAGACATGAGTCTGCTGGTCCTCGACTTGCTGCAAGCGATGTTCCGTCTGGCGCAAAAACTGGTAAGCTGCGGTCAATTCGGCGACGGCGGGCGCGGGCAGATAGTTCAGGTTCCCGAGTGATTCGAGAACGGCCAGAATGCGGCGCTCGCGCAGCGCCGGCCGGCGTCCGCCGCGGATCAATTGAAAGGTTTGCCCGATGAACTCGATCTCGCGGATCCCGCCGCGCCCGAGTTTGATATTGTCCGCAAGCCCCCTGCGCGTCACCTCATTATCGATTAATAGTTTCATGTCGCGCAGGGCCTCGATCGCGCCGAAATCGAGATAGCGGCGATAGACAAACGGTTGCAGCCGCTCCAGCAAACCCTCGCCGCGCGCCTTATCCCCCGCGGCGATGCGGGCCTTGATCATGGCGTAGCGCTCCCAGTCGCGCGCATGAGTCACGTAGTACGCCTCCATGGCGTCGAAGTTCAACACCAGCGGCCCGCTGTCGCCGAAGGGCCGCAGGCGCATGTCCGCACGGAACACGAATCCATCCTCGGTAACTTCCGAAAACACCTTGATCAAGGCTTGGCCCAGGCGGCTGAAAAATTCCTGGTTGGATATCGAGCGTGCTCCGCCATGCGACTCCCCGGCGCGCGGATAAGCAAGGATGAGATCGATGTCCGAAGAAAAATTGAGCTCATGGGCGCCGAGCTTGCCCATCGCGATCACGACCAGCGACTGGGCCGTCCCATCGCTATCCCGCGGGATCCCAAAGGTCTCCGCTTGCCTGCGGTAAAGCCAGCCGAGCGCGCCGTCGAGTGCGGCATCGGCAAAGCGCGAGAGATCTCCCATCGTTTCATCCAGATCCGCGCTTGCGGTAATATCGCGCCAGGCGATGCGCACGAATTCGCGGTAACGCGCCTGGCGAAGAGCGCGCATGAGCGCCGCCTGGTCCGGCGCGCCGGCGACGGCACGCGTGATCCGTTCGGGATATTCTTGTTCGCCGAAACCGCGGTCGAGATCGCCGCTCTCGAGAAGCTGCGTGAGGCGTCTGGGATCCTTCGCGAAATAGTGGGCGGCGAACGGACTGCACGCGCACACTCGGATGAGGTTGTGCCGGTGTGCCTCCTCAAGTACGGTGCCTGGCGAATGGGCGCTGATTGCCGCGGACAATTGCCGCCAATGCCGCTCCGCTTCAGCCAGCAATTCCGGCGTCAAGACGGCGGGGCGTGAGAGAGCGCGATCGTTCGCGCTTTGTGGCTACCATGTCGGCGGGTGTCCGGTCGAGCTGCTTACCGTTGAAACGCATGAGCGCGCGCGGTGATTTGCCGAGAGCGACGGGTTTCGCTTCCACGACGCGCTGATCGTTGCCGCGGTCTTGCTTGCTGGTTGCCTTCCTCGATCGTCCACACCGCGGTGAACAGCTTCCGCTTGTGTGCGACCTGTTTGCGGAGTGGCGGTGATGTCCATCCGGTCCTTGATGAGGTGACGGCAGGCACCTTCGATGACACCGGTGGCAATTTTATGCCAACTTGCAAGTGATTGATTTCTAGGAAGGCTGGGGTCGGAATCGAACCGGCGTACACGGCTTTGCAGGCCGATAAGAAACACATAATAATTCATAATGTTACGTCACTTCTATTGTCGCCATTCAGCCGTTTTGGGCCTCTTAAGTCCTTATTTTATCAGCGTTCCGAAAGTGCGTGGCGACAAACATTTTGCCTCGAAACGACTTTAACTTTCAAAAAAAGGCGATAGGGGCATACTATAACAGTCGGTCCACCAGCAGGTGGTCCCTTCGAGCGTTTCGGCGATCGCGCGGAGGTCGAACGGCGGTTCTTTCCATTATTGCTCATGTGCCTCCTTTCTTCGCGCGTGGAATCTCCAGGGTGCGCAGCGGGCGGCCGAGCTTTGGCTGGCGCGACGGCGGCCCCCCGCGGGGATCACCCAGTCCTGCGCAATTTATCACCATAGCGTAGCGGCCACCGGGGAGTAGATCCTGCTCGATGATACGCGTCCACGGTTTGGGCGCCCACCAGTGCTCAAGTCGCTCGGTCCTACGGTTGTGGGTAGCGCGTCGATGCAGCGCTCGGCCGCGAGTTCATAGGGGGTGCCTGGTCATGTCCCGGTACCTTCCGCCGCCCACTCGAGCGCGGCGATATCGAGCTTTTTCATCCCCAGTATAGCCTGCATCGGACGCTCGGCGCGCGCCGGGTCGGGATCGGCGAGGAGGCGCGGGACGGCGAACGAACTCTCGGCATCCGCCCGCGCGGATTGAAGCTGTTCGTAGGGCGCGGTGACTGCACGCTTTGCCACAGTGGTCCCAACCTCAGCGATAGCGAGTTTCACGATCTCGGCATCGCCCTCGGCAGCAACCACCGTGTCGATCCTGGCCGGCATCGCGGTATCGGTTTGGGATCAGGCCCTTTGGAAAATGTGGCCGACGGAAGGTAAAGCCGATGGCAGTCATCGGCGGATCGCGAACGTGTGGCAACGTAATCGGCTATAAAGCCTCGTGGCGGCGCAGCGGAAGGTGAAGGTACAGGCGTGGCTTAACCCGAAGGCGGGGGATGCGCCGGTGGAGATGGCAATTAACGATGAGAGGCCAGAGAGGTGATCTCGGATGTGCCAAGGCGGCATTTGTGAGAAGGTCTTGGTAAATGCCCTCACCGTCCAGCGACGCCCGAAGCCCTTCCACTATTCAAATGAATGTTGTCAGTGAACTATTTCACAGATCGTCTGTAAAATAGTTGGCAGAACTGTCGTATAGCCTGAGGTAACATCCACGAACACTGTCGAAATTCCTCTACATCAGGAGAACGATGATGTCCACTAGACAGTTGGGTTTAAGCATCGGTTTAGCGTTAGCGTTCACCGCGGGAGTGTCGGGGGCGCAAGAGCTTTATTGGACACCCTGGGTTTCGGAAGAGAACGAGAGCCCCCCTACCATCTGCCAGGCACGGAACGAGGGGGCCGTCGGGTTCGGTTGGCCCGGTAGGTACTGTGACAATGTGCGACTTCTGTGCGAGACAATGCCCTACGGCATTGAGGTCGAGCAGTCGACAGACTATTGGTCGAACTACTTCTCGGAGGAAGACAGCGGGCTCGGGACCGTTACTTCGGAGGGCTGGTACCGCTACGACGGCGACAACTACGAAGTCTGCCATCGGACCAACACCGCTGGCGTGGTCACGGGAATCGCCTGCACGGGCCGGTACTGCGACAACATCTCGATCGAGTGCGGTCGACCAGTCAAGTACAAGGCCGGCGCTACGCATTCGGCGCGACTAACGAACTGTGGCTGGCCGGGGTGGTACTCCGAGGAGCAGGGATCGGGCGACCATTTCTTCCTAGATACAGCCGAACCACTGCTTCTGAAGACAATTGCTCGGGAGCGGCAGCACTCTGTGCGGATGTTCGCGTGAAGAACATGCCGGTAAACTCACCGCGTCCTTGGTGGAACCTTGCCCCAAAGACCCCAGTGCTGAGCAGCGACGAGGTGCATATCTGGTCTGCGAAATTAGACCAGACCGTGTCTCGCACGCATAATCTACAGCAGACCCTGGACGGAAACGAACGAGCAAGGGCCGAGCGCTTTTATTTCAGGAGAGACCGAAACCACTTTATCGTCGCGCGCGGGATTTTGCGGGTGATTCTCAGCCGCTATTTGAACAGCGACCCCGGCGATCTACGCTTTTGCTATAGCCCCTATGGAAAACCGATGCTAGCAAAGGAGTTTGACGGGGATCGGTTACGTTTCAACCTATCGCACTCCCACGGTCTAGTTCTCTATGCCATTACGCGTGGCCGGGAGATCGGTATCGACATAGAACGCATCCGTCCCGACCTAGCCTATGAACAGATCGCGGAGCGGTTTTTCTCTCCTCGGGAGGTGGCTGCGCTTCAAACCGTCCTCACGAGTCGCCAGCTAAAAGCGTTTTTTGACTGTTGGACCCGCAAGGAGGCGTACATCAAGGCTCGGGGCGAAGGACTTTCGCTTCCGCTGGACCGGTTTGACGTATCACTGGCCCCAGGGGAGCCAGCCACTTTATTGAGCACTGTTGGCGACCCACACGAAACAAGCCGTTGGTCTTTACGGGAATTGGACTTGGCCCCTGGCTATGTGGCTGCTTTAGCTGTAGAAGGACATGACTGGCGACTAAAATGCTGGCAATGGGCGGAGGCGGATCCTGTAACACCAAACAGCGAACGACCGACAGAGCAAAATTCTCGGACCAACGCAGTCCCCCCGGTTTAAGCCAGAGTCGTTCCATACCGCAGCAGAAGCGTTGCAGCAACCGGATATTGCCGGTGATGCCGTAGTAGGCATAATGATCGCGTAGCTTCCGCTCCAGGTCGGCGCGCTGCTCGCACACCGGCAGGTGGTGGAAATGAGAAAGTTACGTGAGATCCTCGGGCTCAAATATGAGGCCAAGCTTCCGCACCGGTGATTGGCCGGGCGTGCGGCATTGGGGCGGGGACTGTCTCGACCCTAGCTAACGCGGAGCGGTGCGCGCCGCGCTGCCGGGACTCCCGCAGGAGCACGGCGGGCGGGGAGTACGCGGCCGGTGCTTCCCCCAGCACTGGCACGCGACCGGCGGAAGCGCGCCGGCGGCGGGCGATCCATTCCTCGAAGTCGCGCACGTAGCTGAAGAGCACGGGCATGAAAACAAGGCTCAGCACGGTGGACGAAATCAATCCGCCGATCACGGCGAGGGCCATGGGCGCGCGGAAAGCGGGGTCGAGGCCGAGGCTCATCGCGGTCGGCAGCATGCCCGCAGCCATCGCGAACGAGGTCATCACGATTGGGCGTGCACGTACCCGGCAGGCGAGCAGAATCGCCTCGTTGCGCGGCACGCCCTCGCGCATCCGTTCCAGGATGTAGTCCACGATCAGGATCGAGTTCTTGTCCGCGATGCCCATCAGCATGAGGATGCCGATCATGGCGGGCAGCCCCAACTCGCTGTGCGTGAGGAACAGCAGCGCAAAGGCGCCGCCGATGGAGAGCGGCAGCGCTGCCATGCGCGTGAGCGGCTGCAGCCAGTCCTTGTACAGCAGCACCTGGATCGCATAGACCAGCAGCAGGCCAGCGCCCAGTGCCTTGAGGAAGTTCGCCATCAGCTCGGCCATGAACTCGGCGTCTTCCGTGTTCAACACCTGCACGGTCTTCGGCAGGCCTTGCATGGAAGGCAGGGCGTAGATCTGCTCGAGTGCGGTGCCGAGCGCGATCCCGTTCAAGTTAGCCTCGAGCTTGATGCGCCGCTGCCGGTCGTAGCGCTCGATCGTCGTCGGGCCCATGCCGAAATGGATCGTCGCGACGGCCGACAGGGACACGCTGGTGCCGGCCGGCGTCGGCAGCTTCAAGTTCTCGAGCACTCCCAGGTCGCGCCCAACCGGCGGCAGGCGCACGCGGATCGGGATCTGCCGATTGCGGTCGTTGAACTGTGCCAGGCGCGCGTCGTTGTCGCCGACGGTGGAGATGTTCACGGCATTGCCAATCTGCTGGGCGGTAATACCGAGCCGCGCGGCCTTGACCGAATCCACCGCCAGCGTGATCTCGGGCTGCTTTTGGCCCGCGCTCGTGCCGACGCTGCTCAGGCCCGCGAGGCCGCGCATCTCGCGCTCGATCGCCTCGGCGCTGCGCGTCAGCGCCTCGGTGTCCTCGCTGACCAGCGCGATGGAGATGTCTTTTTCTCCCACCGCGTTGTCGAAGGTGATGCGCACATCCGGCAAGGCCGCGAGCGTGGGTAGCATCGTGTTGCCGAATTGGCGTTCATCGAGATGCCGCTGTTTCGGCGGCACCAGCGTCGCCAGCACGCGCGAGCGGTTGACGCCGCCGCTGACCTGGCCCGTCGTCGTCAGCACGTTGCTGACCTCGGGGCGCGCTTTGAGCAGTGCCGCGACCTGCTGGGCCTTCACATCCGTCTCCTCCAGCGTGCTGCCCTGCGGCAGCTCCAGCGTGAGGCTCGACAGCGAGAAGTCCTGGTAGGGCATGAAGCCGCTGGGCAGCAGGGGAACGAGCGCGAAGGACAGCACCACCGTCGCGGCGGCGATCGCCAGCGTCTTGCCCCGATGCCGCAGCGTCCAATCCACCAGGCGCTGATAGCGTTGCATCCAGCGACCATCGCGCTCGGCCGTCGGCGGCACGGGTCGTAGCAGCTTGGCAGCGAGCATTGGCGTCAGCAGCCGCGCGACAAGCAGCGAGAAGAAGGCCGCGATGGCCACCGTGAGGCCAAATTGGCGGAAGTACAGCCCCGGCACGCCACCCATCAAGCTCACCGGGACGAAGACGGCGCAGATCACCAGCGTGGTGGCGATAACGGCCAGGCCGATCTCCTCGGCCGCGTGGATCGCCGCCTCGAACGGGCCCTTGCCGGCACGCATGTGGCGATGGATGTTCTCGATCTCAACAATGGCGTCGTCGACTAAGGCGCCAGTAACCAGGGAAATGGCGATGACGCTGACGAAGTTCAGCGTGAAGCCCAGCCACTGCATGCACATAAAGGTCGGGATGACCGACAGCGGGATGCTCAGGGCTGTGATCAAGGTGGCACGCCAGTCGCGCAGGAAGCCGAATACGACCACCAACGTGAGCAGCGCCGCCTCGAACAGCGTGTACAAGGTGGACTTGTAGCCGGTTTCGGTGAGCGTCACCAACGAGAACACCCGGCGGAACTCGAGATCGCCGCGTTGCTTCGCGATTTCCGCCAGGCGCGCCTGCACTTTCCGCCCGACGGTGACCTCGCTCGCCGCCCGAGTGCGGAAAATGGAAAAAGTGATCGCCGGCCGGCCGTCGAGCCGCGTGATCGTGCGTGTCTCGCCGGCGCCGCTCTCGACCGTACCGAGGTCGCTCAGCTTCACTTCGCGGCCGCTAGGCAGCGCGATGCGCATGTCGCGTAGCTGTTCCAGCGTCGCCGCGCTGCCAACGGTGCGCAGCGCGTACTCGGTGCCTTCCAGCGTCAGGCGGCCGCCCGGGACGTCGGCGTTCGTTTGCGCTAGCTGGCGGGTTATGTCCGCGGCGGTAATGCCGAGCGCGGCCAGCCGGGCCGCATCTACCGATATCGTGAGCTCGAGGTCGGCACCGCCGCTGCGCGCCACGCGCGCGACGCCGCCGATCGCGAGCAGCTCGCGGCTAAGCGTGTCGTCGATGAACCAACTCAACTCCTCCGCGCGCATCTCCGGCGCCTCGACGCTGTAGATCAGGATCGCCTCGCCGGCCTCCGTCTGGCGCTGGACCAGCGGTTCTTCCACCGCCGCCGGCAAACGGCTGCGGACGGTCGCGACCGCATTGCGCGCGTCGTTCACGGCACGGTCGATGTCGGTCTCCAGCGTGAACTCGACCGTCGTGAGCGACACGCCTTCCGACACCGTCGAGGTGATGTGCCGCACGCCCTGCATCGCCGCCAGCGCCCCTTCGATCTTGCGCGTGATCTGTGTTTCGATCTCGGACGGCAAGGCCCCGGGCTGGTCCAGCTGCACGGTCACCACCGGCACGAGGACGTTCGGCATGTTGGTGATCGGCAGCTCCGCGTAGGCGATCAGCCCGGCGACGGTGAGCAGCAGGAACAGCACGATGGGCGGGATCGGATTGTGGACGGCCCAGGTCGAAACGCTGTACGCCATGCCGCTATTCCTTCACCACGGCGACGAGGTCGCCTTCCTTGAGGAAGGACCCCGCCTTCGCCACGATGGGCGTGCCGCCCAGTGATTCCTTGACCACCGCGCTGCCGGCCGTACGCATGACGACGGTCACGGGCTTGCGCGCCGCCACGTTTTTAGGACCGACCTGCCAGACGTACATGCCCTGCGCGTCCTGCTGCAGCGCCGTGCCCGGCACGACCCAGCCACCCACCTTGGCCACGGTGATGCTGGCCTCGCAGAAGGCGCCGACCGGCGCCGCGCGCTCGCGCTCGAAGCGGATGCGCACGCCGGTGGCTCGGCTGGTGATGTCGACCAGCGGCATGATCAGCCGCACGCTGCCGGACTCCGGCGCGCTTTCGCCGGCGACCTTCAGCGTGACCGGCATGGCAGGCTTCAGCCGCTGCACCAAGGCCTCGGGCACGCTGGCTTCCATTTCCACCTTGCCGTCCTTCGCGATGCGGAACAGCGGCTCGCTGCCGTTGGTCAGTCCACCGATCGTCGCGGTACGTTCGTAGATGAGCCCGTCCGTCGGCGCGACGATCTGCGTCCGGTTGATGTTGAGCTGGGCGTCGCGTAGCCGTGAGCGCGCAACCTCGAAGGCGGCCTGGCGCTGTTGCAGCGACTCCTTGCTGATCACGCCGGACAACTGCAGCTCCTTGAACCGGGCGTACTCGTCACGCGTGCGGCCGAAATGCGACTGCAAGCTCTGGCTCTGGATGCTCAGGCTCTCGCCGTCGAGCAGGGCGATCCGCTGTCCTTGCTTGACGTAGTCGCCGGTCTCCGCGTAGACGGCGCGCACCCGCAGGCCGGCGAGTTCCGATATCACCACCACGTTCTCGCGCGGCACTACGGTGCCGATGACACGGATGTTGTCATCTAGCGTTTTCTGCGCCGCCGCGACGACGCTCACGCTGAGCACCGGCAAGGCCTTGGCTGCCTGCACCGAGGGCTTGGAGACGCCGCTCACGCCGACCCATGCGCCCATCCCCAGGCCGACCACCACCAATATCATGCCTAACGTGACTGGTCGCTTGCTCATAGGGTGCTCCTTGCTCATAGAGTGCTCATCGTTGTGGGGACGTCGATCCGGTGCCGCGTGAGCGCCGAGCGCGCCCGTGAATAGGCCAAATCCTGCAATTCGGAAAACTTCGCGTCGTAGGCACGCACGATGCCGCGCGGCGACACGAAGTCCTGGCCCGCTTGTTTGTAGAAATACCGCAGCACCTCGAATTCGCTGTCGCTACCGGACGCCTCGCTCATCAGGTAGTCGATGAATTCGAGCGCCGCGCTCTCGTGCACGAAATTCCAGGTCACCGAGATCGAGTCCTCGACGACCAGAACGTCGTGCAGCCAGCCGTGCGGGATGTAGATCACCTCGCCGGGACGCACGAAACCGTGGAAGTCCGGTGGCGCGGACAGCATCGTCGGTGTGGGGCGCACGTCGACGAAGCCGCCGAACGAGGTGCCGTCCGCGCGCCGCGCGCATAGCTCGTCGGCGCGCTCGGGACGATAGAGCACGACTTCCTTCACGCCGCTGAGCTGGCACACCACCGCGTCGCTGCAGAATGGGTCGCGGTGCAGCCGCGTGCGTGCGCCGCGCGCCGACACCAGCACGCCGCGATAGGGAAAGGCGTCACGGACCGCGTCTGCGATCGGCTTGGCCGGCACGAGCATGCCGCGCTTCGGCATGAACGACGGCATGCGCCAATGCGGGCTCAGGCGGCGGAACGCCTCGTCGCCCCAGGCGTGGTCCACGTCCTTGAGTTTGTTGTACCAGCGCACGTAGGGGACCTTGTCGCGGTACTCGCCCGGCACGCCGAAATGCTGGTCCAGGTACGCGGCGAGCGTGGAAACCTCTTGCAGTGCAAACAGCGTGTCGTACACCTGCACCGGCAGGTTGCCGAGGCGGGCGCGGAAATGCTTGGGCGTCCAGCGGTCGCGGTCGAACGCCAGGTCACGCACGACGACGGGCAGGTTCGTACTCAGGTAGTTCTCGACGAACTCCTTTTCGGTCAGCGCGTCCAGGACCTCCAACGGCTTGGTATGGCTATTCCCACCTGGAGCGCGCGCCGGCACCGGCAGTTTTTTATCCAGCGCGACCGCGCTGCCGAGGTGCAGCTCCACCGCTGCGGCGATGACGGCGAGGCCACGCTCGAGCACTTCGCGCTCGATGGTCAGCGCGGGCATGATCTTCAGCACCTGCCCGCGCGCGCCGCAGCTTTCGATGACCAGGTTGTTCTCGAAGCACAGGGTTATAACCGCGGCCGTATCGTGCTCGGAATCGAACTCGATGCCCTGCATCAAGCCCAGGCCGCGCGTGCCGCGGATGCGCGCCGGGTGCCGGCGGGCGATGGCCTCGATGGCGTGCCGGATGACCGCCTCCTTCGCGCGGAGTTCGTCTTCCATCCTGGCGCCGCTCCAGTAGCGCTGAAGCACCTCGACGGCCGCCACGAAGGCGAGGTTGTTGCCGCGGAAGGTGCCGTTGTCCTCGCCCGGCGACCACATGTCGAGGTCAGGGCGGATCAGCAGCAGCGCCATCGGGAAGCCCATGCCGCCGATGGATTTCGACAGGCAGACCATGTCTGGCTCGATGCTCGCGCGTTCGAAACTGAAGAATCGGCCGCTGCGGCCGCAACCCGCTTGGATGTCGTCGACGACGAGCGGGATCTCAAATTCCCGCAGCAGCGCACGCAGGCTGCGCAGCCATTCGACGGAGGCGACGTTGAGCCCACCCTCGCCCTGAATCGTCTCCAGGATCACCGCCGCCGGCAGGTCGACGCCCGAACTCCCGTCCTCGAGCAGCTTGCGCAGCAGCGCCACCGTATCCACGCCCTCGCCCAGATAGCCGTCATACGGCAGCCGCGTGACGGCGCCGTAGGCGACCGCCTGCCTGTGATACCGGTTGGCCGTCAGGTTCAAGGACACGCCGGTCATGCCGTGGAAGGCGTTGGTGAACGCGATGACGTTCTGCCGGCCGGTGACCTTGCGCGCCAGCTTGATCGCCGACTCCACGACGCTGGTGCCCGTGGGACTGGTGAACTGCAGCTTGTAGTTGAGGCCGCGCGGCAGCAGGATCAGCTTCTGGAACGCCTCGATGAAGTTCTTCTTCGCCCTCGAGTGCAGGTCCAGGCTCATCATGATGCCGTCGGCGCCGATGTAATCCAGCACCGCGCGCTTGGCGACGTCGTTGTTGTGCCCGTAGTTCAGGGCGCCCGCGCCGCACAGGAAATCGATGTAGGCCTCGCCGTCGTCGTCGTAGAGATGACTGCCCTTGGCCCTGGAGAACAGCACCGGGAATCCCCGACAGTAGGAACGGGCTTCCGATTCGTGTCTTTCGAAGGTCGCGAGTTTGTTCGAGCTCATGGCTTGCCCTGTAATTGATGTCGGTTGTGTGAATACGCTGAGGCCGTGGTCACCACTTGAACCGCAGGCGCGCGAATACGAGCGTGAACACGCACCACCCGCCGAGAACGACGATCTCGGCGTATAGCTTCGTGATGTTGTGGAATCCGACCGAGCCGAACAGCAACTCGCGCATCGCGGTGTTGAGCTGCGTCAGCGGCATCACGCGCGTGACGGTCTGCAGCCATTCGGGGAAGGCGCTCACCGAGAAGAACACGCCGCCGAGGAGGATGAGCGGCATCTGCACGAAGTTCACGATGCCGTTGAATGCAGTCACCGACGGACTGGCGGTGGCGAGTACCAGACCCAGGCCGAGGAAGGACACGCAGCCCAGCGTGATGACGACCAGCAGCAGCGGGTAGTTGATGTCGGCCGGTATGCCGAACGCCAGCACGCCGATCAGCATCAGCGCCATCGCGATGCTGTAGCACACCAGCAAGCGCGAGAAGAACAGGCCGGCCAGGAATGGCAGCGGCGAGGCGTCGATGGTCTTGATGTTCTTGAACAAGCCGTGATCGCGCTCCTCGATCAGCACGCCGCCGAAGCCGTTCAGGCCGACGATCAGCAAGGTCATGCCGATGAGTCCGGGCAGCAGCGTGACGAGATAAGAGGTGTAGCGGTTGGTCGGCAACTCGTGCAGCTGTGCCGGCGCCGCTTCGGCGGCGCGCAGCGACTCGTCGACGATCGCGCGAAGAGCCGTGTTCTCGACCTGGTTCTCGGCCAGCGAATTGGCGTACAGCTCCCCCACGAAACCGCCCTTGGCCTCCGGCGCGGCGCGCAGCTCCAGGTAGTGCTTGACGTCGTTGTTCATCAGCGCCTGCTGCGCTGATACCTCGGGCTTGGCATACGGCACCAGCTGCACCAGGGCACGGCCTTGCAGGCGCTGCACGAAGGCTGCGCTGGCATCGGTCGTGGCCAGGTCGGCGTAGGCCACCGCGATCACCGGCTTGTCGCGCATCTGCATCGGATAGCCGACGCCCAGCAGTAGCAGCACCGGCAAGAAGTAGCAGAAGAACAGCGCCGTCTTGTCCGATTTCAGCTGCAGCATGCGCAGCTTCATGAATATCCAGCTCTTTTTCACAATGGCAGCTCCTTGCCCGTGTGCGACAGGAACACGTCTTCCAGCGTCGGGCGGTTGATGTCAAAGTTCACCACGTCGATGCACGCGGCATGGCTCAACGCGAGCACCTCGCGCAAGGTGTCGGTCACCCGCGGCGTGCGCAGGCGCAGGCAGTCGGTGCGCTCGTTCCAGTCAGCATCGGTGGCCTCCACGACGCCGTCGAGCATCTCCGGCCGGAACTGGCCGCGGCCGAACTGAAACTCGATCGAGTGGTGCGCGCCGAGATTCTTGGCCAACTGCAACGGATTGCCCTGCGCGATGACCCTGCCCCGGTCCATCAGCAAGATCTCGTCGCACAGCCGTTCGGCCTCCTCCATGTAGTGCGTGGTGAGGATGACGGTCTTGCTAGGGTCCTGTTTCAGGTCCTCGATGAACTCCCAGGTCGAGATGCGGCTGTGCGGATCGAGCGCGGATGTCGGCTCGTCGAAGAAGATCACGTCCGGGTCCTCCAGCAGCGCGATGGCGATGGACAACCGCTGCTTCTGGCCGCCGGACAGCTCGTCCACCTTGAAGTCGAGCTTGTCCTTCAGGTCCAGCCGCTCCAGCAGCGAATCCGCCGACCGGCCGCGGCGCTTGCCGCCTACGGCGGCACGCAGTTCCTGGTAGAACTTGAGCAGCTGCGCCACCGTGAGGAACTGGAAGTAGTTGTTCTGCTGCAGTTGCACCCCAACGTGCGGTTGGATGCGGTGGATCTCGCTGGCCACGTCCATGCCGAGCAGGCGGATGGACCCGGACGTGATCGGAACGATCCCTTCGATCATGGCCAGCAGCGAGGTCTTGCCGGCGCCGTTGGGGCCGAGGATGCCGAAGCAGCAACCCTGGCGCACCGAGAAGCTGACGCCCTTGACGGCTTCGAGATCTCCGTAGCGCTTGCGCACGTCGCGCACTTCCAGGGAGTAGACCGGGGCAGCGACTGACAGCGGCGCAGCAGCGGCTCCCGCGGCATCTTCGTGCGCGACGTCGCCGGCCGGCAGCGGTGCGGTTGCGCCGACCTCGCTACCCGCCACGCTGCGCCTCACCGCTTCGGAGTCGGCCGCATCGCCGCGGAAGGCGCAGTGCAGCTCCAAGCCCTCGGCGCCGACGGCAGCCTCGAACAGGATGCCGCGAAAGTCTTTCAGCTTGTCCATCAGGAATCCCCCGTCCGGCGCTGCGGACTGTTGCAGCGCGTCCGCCTGGAAATTGAAGAGCACCTCGCACTCGAGCGGCGGCAGCGTGCCGTCCCACTCGGAGCCTGCCGCTTGCGCCAAGCCGAGATAGTTGATGCCGAGTCTTTGCAGCAGCTGCGCTCTGGCCGCAAGTCGTTCCAAGGCGGTGTCTGCATCCACCGCAAAGGGCACCTTGTCCAGGAACAGGCCGACCTGGTCGAACCAGCGCTCGCCGCCCGACTCACGGCCATGGTGGTTGAGCAGCACGCCGTAGCGCGCGAGCCCGGTGAGCCGCTCGACGCAGCGTTTGAAGCATCGGAACGCCTGCTCCGCGGGCGTGCCGTCGGCGACGTCGAGCGGCAGGTGCAGCTGCAGGCTTTGCAGCGGGGCCTGGGCGCGGCGCAGCAGCGCATGCTGCGTGGTGTGCATCGTGGCGGCGAGATCGACGCGGGCTATGGCCGTGTTCAGCATCGCCGCGGCCTGCGCGTCCGGCAGCCGCCACACCGCATCGACATAGCTCCGGTAGTTGCGGCTGAGGCCGCCGGCGGTGCCGCGCAAGTGCTGCTGCAGGCGCTGCTGCAGCACCGCCGCCGACATGCCGTCCCAGACGAGATGGTCGACGGCCAGCAGCAGCCGGTGCTCGAGATCGCCCAGCGAAACCACCGCGGCGGCATAGGCCAGCGGCGTGGTCTTTCTGGCGGCCAGAAGTTCGGCGCCCAGGCGTTTCAGCAGCTCACCGTGCCTCGCAGGATCGTGTGCGCTCAGGTCCACGGCCGGTATCGAGGCCGCCGCGATCGCGTCGGCCTCCAGCAAGCGCCACTGCGCCGGCGTGTCGTCGGGTGCCGCGCGCAACAGATCCTGCTCGGCGGCAACGTCGGCAAACGCCTGTTGCAGCTCCGCCGCGGTGTACCAGCCTTGCAGCGCAACCATGTCGATCCTGTCACGGCTTTGCCAGGCCATCAGGTTGCGCTGGATCGGGCTGAAACGCAGGGAGGTCTCCACCGGCGCGTTCGCAAGCCGTTGCTGATGGACCTTCAGCTGCGCCCGCAACGCGTCGAACAACGCGGCCTCGGTCTGCACCGGCGCCAGCGCCGCAATGCCGGCCTCCCCAACCTGCTGCGACAGCGCGGCCAGATCATCGGCGTAGCGCACGAAGTGCGGACGCTGCTGCGGCTCCACCGTGGCGAGCAGCGTCTGCAGGGTCTTGCGCCGCGCGCTCTCGCTGCGATCGAGCAGCAGGGCGGTGCGCCGCGGGTTGCCGCCCAGCGTGACGATCGCATGACGCCAGCCGTCGTCCAGCGGCCAGTCCGCTGCGCCATGCCGCTGCGCATCGATCGCCGCCGCGCAGGCGCTCACGGTGCGCAGCTGGTATACCTCGGTGACGCCGAGACTCATGCCCTGGTCCTTCCACCGGCTCAGCATGCGGATCAGCAACAGCGAGTTGCCGCCCAGATCGAAGTAGCTGTCGCCACGACCGACCTGCGGCAGCTGCAGCAATTCCTGCCAGAGCGCGGCGATCGCGCGCTCGGTGTCGCTCTGCGGCGCCTCGTATTCAGCCCGTGCGAACGCGGCCGAGGTCGGCTCGGGCAAGGCCTTGCGGTCGACCTTGCCGTTGGCATTCAACGGCAAGGCGCCGAGCACGACGATCGCTGCCGGCATCATGTAGTCGGGCAGCTGCGCACGAAGGTGCGCCTGCAGCGCCTCGGCGCCGACGGGCGCCTCCAGCGTCACATAAGCGACGAGATGGTGATCGCCTGGAGCGCGCTCGCGTGCGGCCACGATCGCTTCGCGCACCGCCGGGTGCTGCGCGAGGCAGCTCTCGATCTCGCCCAGCTCGATGCGGAAGCCGCGGATCTTCACCTGGAAGTCCTTGCGTCCGATGAACTCGAGACTGCCGTCGGGCCAGCGCCGCACCAGATCACCGGTGAGATATACGCGCTGCTCGCCCGCATGTCGTGCACGGGGATTGGTTCTGAAGGCGGCTTGCGTTTCTTCAGGGCGGCCGATGTAGCCCCGCCCGACCACCGGCCCCGAGATGGCCAGCTCGCCCACCGCGCCAAGCGGCAACAGCATCAGATGCTCGTCGACCACGTGCAGCTGTGCATTGGCGACGGGCTTGCCGATCAGGACACGCTCCACCGGCGCAAGGATCGCCTGGAACGCCACATCGTCGGAGCATTCCGCTGGCCCGTAGGCGTTCATCAGCGGGATGCCGGGGTACTGCTCGAACCAGCGCGCCACCAGCTCGCGCGACAGCGCCTCGCCGGTCGGCATCACCCAGCGCAAACAGGTCATCGGCTTGCGGCAGGTCAGTGCGGCCTGCATGACCGAGGGCACCGGCTCCCATACCGTGGCCCGCTCCGCGGTCAGGTGGTCGAGCAGCGCCTCGGGGTCGCGCGTGAGGTCGTTCGCCACGATCAGCACCTTCCCTCCGAGCAGCAACGCCGTGAGGAACTGCCAAACGGAAATGTCGAAGCACTGCGAAGCGGTCTGCGCGATCACGTCGTCTGCGCCGAGCCCGAGCGGCTCGAACTTCGAGCGCATGTTGTTGACCATGCCGCGGTGCTCGATCATCACGCCCTTGGGCTTGCCGGTCGAGCCGGAGGTGAAAAGCACGTATGCCAGGTCGTCCAACGCCGGATAGGGCAGCGCCGTCGTTGCTGGCGCAGGGCCGGCCAGCAGGTCGGCCATGCTGCTCACCTGGCCCGCCGTCCACTTGCGACGCAGCCAGCGCTTCTCCGTCGCGAGGCCGTCACCCACCCACAGGATCAGCGGCTGCGCCTCTTGCAGGACATCCAGCCAGCGCTGCGACGGGTGCTCCGGATCGAGCGGCATGTAGGCCGCGCCGGATTTCAGCACGGCGACGATCATCACCAGCAGGTCGATCCCGCGCTGGTCCAGCAGCGCCACGATCTGGCCGGGGCCGGCGCCTTGCGCCACCAGCTTGGCGGCGAGCCGCGTGGCGCGCTGCTGCAGTTCACGGTAGCTCAGCTGCGCCGTGCCGCATCGCACCGCAATGCGATCGGGTGTGCGCGCGGCCTGCTCGTCGAACGTCTCGGGCCAGCCCCGCTCGTACAGCTCCGGCCGGCTGGTGTCGTTGAAGGCCTGCAGCAGCCGGTGCTCGTCATCACCGAGCAGGTCCAGCGACTGCGCCGGCCGCTCCATGTCGGCAACCATTGCCGCGACCACGCGCTGCAGGTAGCCGACCTGACGCTGCATGGTCTCGGCATCGAACAGCGCCGTGGCGTATTCGAAAGCGCCGGCGATACGGTCGCCGTTCTCGCCGATGTCCAGCGTCAGGTCGTACTTCGACAGCGTGCCGGGTGGGCGCAGCGGCGTGGCCTGCACGCCCTCGAGCGCATAGTCGTTCAGGCCCTGGTCCTGCCAGTTCAGCATCAGCTGGAACACCGGCGTGTGGGCCAGGCTGCGCGGCGGCTGCACGATCTCCACCACCTGCTCGAACGGCAGCTCCTGGTAGCGTTGTGCATCGAGCACTTGGCGTTTCACCCGCTGCAGCAATTCGGCCAGCGTCGGGTTGCCCGACAGGTCCAGGCGCAGCGCCAGCGGGTTCACGAAGAAGCCGATCATCGGCTCGGTGTCGAGCTGCGCGCGGTTGGCCACGGGGGTGCCGATCACCAGGTCGTGCTGTCCGGACAGCCGGGACAGCACCACCGACCAAGCCGTCAGCAACGTTATGAACAGCGTGGTGCCATGATGCCGGCTCAGCGCCTTGAGCTGCACGGTCGTCCCGACGTCGAAGCCGAGCTCGACCAGGTCGCCTGCATAGTCCTGCTGCACCGGACGCGGCCGGTCGATGGGCAGCTCCAGCAGCGGCGGCGCGCCGGTCAGCGTGCGCCTCCAGTAGTCGCTTTGCTCCTGCCACAGCGCGCCGGTCAGCCATTGCTGTTGCCAGGCGGCATAGTCGGCGTAATGCAGCGCGAGCGGCGGCAGCGGATCGTCGCCGCCGCTGACGTAGGCGGCGTAAAGCGCCTGCAGTTCCTGCTGCAGCAGCGCCAGCGACCAGGCGTCCATCACGATGTGGTGCATCATGATCAGCAGCACATGGTCGTCCGGCCCGACGCGCACCAGATCCCCACGGATCAACGGTCCAGCCATCAAATCGAACGGTGCGTCGAACGCATCGCTTATCAGGCGCTGGGCTGCCTGCTCGGCATCGGTCCGGTCGCTGAAGTCGTGCGTTCGAAGCGTGAAGCCGACGTCCTCGGCGGCGATGCGTTGCGTCGGCTCGCCGTCGATCGCATGAAAGGTCGTGCGCAACACTTCGTGTCGCGCCACGATGCGGTCTAGCGCGCGCCGCAGCGCCGTTGCGTCCAGGCGCCCGCGCAGGCGCAGCGTCCCCGGGATGTGGTACGTCTGGCTCACGCCTTCCATCTGGCCGAGGAACCACAAGCGGTGCTGTGCAAACGACAGCATGAGCGGCTTGTCGCGCGGCACCCGCGAGATCGGCGGCAATGCGTCGCGTGAAGCCTGGTCCACGGTTGCGGCGAAATCCGCGAGCACCGGCCACGCGAACAGCTCGGCCACGTCCATCTCGGCGCCAAGCTCAGCACGCACTCGCGCGATCACCCGCATCGCCAGCAGGGAATGCCCGCCCAGCGCAAAGAAGTCCGACTTGGCGCCGATCTGCTCGGTGCGCAGATGCAGCACAGATGCCCAGATCGCCGCCAGGCGCGCCTCTGTCGCCGTGCCCACCGGCATGTTGTCGCCGCCCACATCCAGCTCGGCGGGCTCGGGAAGCGCCTTCTCGTCCAGCTTGCCGTTCTTCGTCAGCGGCAGTTGTTCCAGGATCAGGATGGCCTGCGGCAGCATGTACTCGGGCATGGACAGCCGCATGAAGGCGCGTATCGAGGCCTTGAGCTCTTCCTCGCCGGCCGATGCCTGTGCCGGCACCACCCAGGCCAGCAGCCGCTGCTCGCCGCCGGTGCCGCGCACCAGCACGGCCGCATCCCGGACCTGCGGGTGGGCCTGGATGCGACCCTCGATCTCGTTCAATTCGATGCGGAAGCCCCGCAGCTTGACTTGGCGGTCGCGCCGGCCAACGAATTCGATGCAGCCGTCGTCGAGCCAGCGGCCGAGGTCGCCGGTGCGATAGACGCGCCCGCCCTCGACCCAGGGGTCGGGGATGAACTGGCAGTCGGTGAGCTCGGGTCGATTCAGGTAAGCTTGGGCTACGCCGTCGCCGCCGATCCAGATCTCGCCGGTCAGTCCCGGGGCGCACAGCTGACCGAGGCGGTCGACCACGTACATGGTCGTGTTGGAGATTGGCTTGCCGATCGACAGCGTCCGCCCTTTGAGCGCACCCGGCTCGCACACCCAGGCGGACGACAGGATCGTCGTCTCGGTGGGGCCATAGCCGTTGATATAGCGGCAGCGCTCGCCCCAGCGCCGCACGAGCTCGAGCGTGGGAGCCGACCCCGCGGTCAGCAGCGTCAGGTCCGGCGGCACGAGCGCGGGATCCATCTGCTGCAGATAGGTCGGCGGGAAGGCGGCGAAGCGGATGTCGTGTGCGCACAGATACTGCGCAAGCGCGCGCGGGTCCTGGATCAACGCGTCGGCCAGCAGGTGCAGTTCGGTACCGGCGAGCAGTCCGGCAAAGATCTCGCCGGCCGAGGCGTCGAAGGTATAGGGCGCGAACTGCGTCGTTCGGTCGCCCGCCCGGAACAGGTCCACCTGCGTGCACCAGGAGCAGAAATTGACGAGGTTGCGGTGGGAAATCGCAACGCCCTTGGGCGTCCCCGTGGTGCCCGAGGTGTAGATGACGTAGGCGGTGGCCTGCGGGTCCACGTCGACCAGGCGGCCATCGGCATCATCGAGCTCGGCCGGACAGTCCTCCAGGCAAAGCAGGTTCTCGTCCGCCGGCGCGTCGCGCCCGGACCGTTGCGTCAGCGTGCAGCGGATGCCGGCATCGGCCAGCAGGAAGGCGCGGCGCTCCGGCGGACAGTCGAGCGCGATGGGCACGTAGGCGGCGCCGAGACGCGTGACCGCCAGCATCGCGGCGACCAGCGTCGGTTCCTTGCGCAGGGACAGCGCCACGCGCGAGCCCGCCGACACGCCGTTGCGGGCCAGCCAGGCCGAGAGGATGCGCACCCGTTCGTCCAATTGTTCATATGTCCACGTTTCCTCGCCACAGACGATGGCGACGGCCGCGCCGCGGCTGCGTGCCGTCGCCTCGAACAGCGCCGGCAGCGCGCGATCGCCCGGATATGCCACAGCCGTGTCGTTCCACTGCCGAACCGCCCGCTCCTGCTCGGCCTCGCTCAGAAGGGACAACTGCGCGAGTGTCTGCCCGCCGCCCCTGGCGAAACTGGCGAGCAACCGCTCAAGTCGGCGCAGCAGCGTCGCAATGGTCTGCGCATCGAACAGCGCCGTGCGGTAGGCCAGCTTGAGCGCCAGGCGCTCGCCGGGATAGACCGCCAGGTTCAGTGCGAAGTCGTTCTGCTCGACGCTCTCGATGGCGACGATGCGGGGAAGATTGGCCGCCGCGGACAGCACCGAGCGGTCCAGCGGATAGTTTTCGACCACCACCAGGCTGTCGAACAGCGCCTGCCCACCGCGCGCGCCGCTGCACCGCTGGATATCCGCCAGCGCGAAGTGGCCGTGGTCGTCGTGGTCCAGTTGGCGGCGCTGAATCTCCTTGAGCCAGGCGCCGAGCCTGCAATCGCCATCGATCTTCAGGCGCAGCGGCAGTGAGTTGATGCAGATGCCGACCAAGGATTCGCTGCCGGCGAGTTCCGGCGAGCGGCCGCTGGCGGCATAGCCGAACAGCACTTCCGGCTCGGCGTTGTACTTGCTCAGCAGCAACCCCCAGGCCGCAAACATCAGCGGGCCGAGGCCCACGCCCTCGGCGCGCGCGAGCCGCGTCAGCCGCGCCGTAGCCTCGACCGGCAGCATGCGCGTCTCCAGCGCCTGTTCGTAGTGCCGCGGCGGCGCCGCGTCATCGGCGCGCAGCGGTGCGAGCGGCAAACTCGCGCTGGCGGCGATGTCGAGGCCGTCGAAGTAGGCGTGCCAGTAACGTTCCGCCGCCGGCCGGTCGCGCGACTTCAGCCATTCGACGTGATGCCGCCAGGCGGGCCGTGCCGCTGTCGCCGGTTCCGAACCGGCGTAGATCTCGAACAGTTCGTTGATCAGCAGCCCGATCGACCAGCCGTCGAGCAGCGCATGGTGGTGGGTCCAGGCCAGGCAATGGCCTTCGTCGCTCGTGCGCACCAGCAGGAGGCGCATCAGGGGCGCGGCCGCGACGTTGAATGGCTGCGTCCGCTCTTCCGCCAGCAGCCGTTCCAGCGCGTCCGCACCGCGGAGCGTCCGGCCGTCCACTTCGCGCCAGGGCAGCTCGACGCGCTCGCAGACCACCTGCAGCAGGCATGCCAGGCCGCAATCGACGAAGGCCGTGCGCAGCACATCGTGCCGCTCGAGCAGCGCCTGCCAGCTTTGCCGCAGCCGCGCCGCGTTGGCGCCGTCGAGCTCGATCCGCAGCTGAGTGAGATAGACCCCACTCTGCGGCGCGCGAGCACTGAACAGCAGCAGGCCCTGCTGCATGCCCGTGCAAGGGTAGACGTCCTTGCAACCGGGATAGCGCGACTTCAGCGCGGCGATGTCGACCGGCGCCAGTTCCGCGAGCCCGAATGCGTTCGATACGGCGGTGTCCGCCGTCCCCATGCAGTGCGCAACGATCGCGCGCAGGGCCTCTACGTAGCGCGCGGCCAGCGCAGCAATGGTGCCGTGCTCGAACTGCTCCCGGCTGTAGTCGAAGCGCAGCAACAGCACGCCGTCGCGGACCAGGCCCCCGATGCGCAGCGCATGCGTGCGGCGCCGGCGCGGGCTGACCTCGCTGCCGCCGACTGTCGCCGCATCGAATTGCCCGAGGTAGTTGAACAGGATCTCGGACGCGCCGTCCGCACAGGCGGCGACCTCCTCGTCCTGCGCGAGCCGCCGCAGCACACCGTAGCCTAGGCCCTTGTGCGGCACGGCCTCGAGCTGCGTCTTCGTGCGACGGATCTGTGCGCCGATCTCTGCACGCACGTCGCTCAGTTGCAATGGATAGAGCGTGGTGAACCAGCCGACCGTTCCACTCGCATCGAGCCCGTCGAACAGGTCTGCGCCTTGCGGGCTTTCGCGGCCGTGGCCTTCGAGATCGATGCGCACGGCGTCGGCCGCGAGCCACTCGCCGAGGGCCCGGCCGAGTGCGGCGATGAGCAGTTGCTGGGTGCGTGTGGCGTGGCGCGTGTTGGCTTGCTGCAGCAACAGGCGCGTGTCTTCGGCGCCGAGGCTGGCCTCGACGATGGACGTGGTCGTCTCCAGCGGCTGCATGCCCTCGCCTGCCTGCGGCAGATCGAAGCGCAGGCGGGCGCAGGACTGCGACAGTTGGCCGATCCAGTACGCGCGCTCCTGCTCCAGCGCCGGGCTGTAGGCGTAGTCGTGCAGGCGCGAGGCCCAGTCCTGGTAGCTGGCAGGCTTGGCCTCCAGCGCCACCGCTTCGCCGCGGCCGAGCTGCGCCAGCGCGGTCGCCAGGTCGGCAGCCAGGATGCGCCAGGACACCACGTCGACCACCATATGATGCATGACCCACAGCAGCCGTTGCTCACCGCCTTGCACCACCCGGCGCCAGCCGAAGAGCCGGCCCTGGCGGATGTCCAGCTGTGCCAGCACTTGCGCTACGTGGACGGCAGGATCGAATTCGCCGGGCGGTTCCGTGGTACCGAGAAATGCTTCCAGCATTGCCGGCGTCGGCGAAAGCAGCTCTGGCCGGTAGTAGGCGACCCAGCCACCGGCCGTCTCGCGGAACTTCAGCCGCAGCGCGTCGTGGCGCGCGACCAGCGCCGCCAGCGCCGATCGCAGCATGTCGTGCGTGATCCCATGGGGCAGCGCGACGAGCGTGTACTGGCAATAGCGATCGACGTCGATGCGGTCGTCCTGCAGGAATTGCAGCTGGATCGGCAACAGCCGCTGCTGACCCTGCACGGGCCGTTCGGCTGGTGTCGGGGGGGGTGCCGGCGCGGCCTTGCCGGCCTCCGGGCTCGCGACCCGGCCGACGAGCTTGCGTATCGTCTGCTCCTCGACCATGAGCCGCGGCGTCAACGCCAGGCCCTGCTTGCCCGCCTTCGCGACGACCTGGATGGTGAGGATGGAATCGCCGCCGATGGCGTAGAAGCCGTCCGTCACACCGAAGGAGTCGGTGCCCAGCACCTCTTTCCAGATGCTCCACAGCGTCCGCTCGGCCTCGTTTTCCGGCTCGGCGTGGGCGCCGTGGGCGTAGGCGGATGCATCCGGTTCCGGCAGGCGCGCGCGGTCGATCTTGCCGTTGGCGTTGCGCGGCATCGCATCCAGCACCACGAACGCGGCCGGCACCATGTACTCGGGCAGTGCGGTGCGCAGGCGCGTCACCAGCGATGCGATCAGCGCGGTCTTGTCGACGGCGTCGGCGCGCTTGGCGACGAGATAGGCGACCAGCTGCTTCTGGTTGCCGTTCTGCTTGACCAGCACGACGACCTGCTTGACCTCGTCGTGGTTGGCGATGGCCGTCTCGATCTCTCCGAGCTCGACGCGGAAGCCGCGGATCTTGACCTGGTGGTCGATGCGTCCGAGGAAGTCGATCAGTCCGTCCTCACGCCAGCGCACAAGATCGCCGGTGCGGTAGAGGCAGGCGCCGGGCTCGGCCGAATATGGATCCGGGACGAACTTCGCCGCCGTGAGCTCCGGCTGGTTGAGATAGCCGCGCGCGACACCGGGACCGCCGACGTACAGCTCGCCGTTCACGGCGGGCGGCAGCAGCTGACCGTCACGATTGATAACGTACGCCGTGGAGTTGGTGATCGGCCGGCCGATCGGAACGATCTCGGCATCCGCATCGGAGACGAAGTGATACGTGGAGAACGAGGTGTTCTCGGTCGGTCCGTAGCCGTTGATGACGCGCAGGCCCGGGTTGGCCCGGCGCGCCAGCCGCACGTGCGGTGCGGAGAGCGCGTCGCCGCCGATCATCAGCTGGCGCACGCCGGCGAACAGGTCGGGCTGTTCCTGCACCAACTGGTTGAACAGCGGCGCGATCAGCCACAGCGTCGTCACGCGCTTGGCGCGTATCTCGGCGGCGAGCGCCGCCGGATCAAGCAGCGTTTCCTCGTCCACGATCGCGAGCGGCAGGCCGTTGAGCAGCGCACTCCAGACCTCCCACGTGGTCACGTCGAAGCCGGGCGCACTGGTGAGCAGAATGCGGTCGTCGGGCGCGAACGCGATGTCGGCCGAGTTCGCGATCAGACGCACGATGGAGCGGTGCTCGATCATGACGCCCTTCGGATTGCCGGTCGAACCGGAGGTGTACATCACATAGGCGAGCTGCCTGCTGTCATGCGCGGCGGACGGCGCCGCGTCGGGTGCGTCCGCGACGGGCTCATCCAGGTACAGCGGCGTGATGTCCAGCTCGGCGGGAATCGCGGACGCGAGGTCGCGGCGCTGAAACAGCACCACCTTGCAGCCCACGTCCTTGACCATGTGGCGCACGCGGTCGGCGGGGTAGCGCGGGTCGATCGGCACGTAGGCGCCGCCGGCCTTGAAGATGGCCAGGATGGCAACGACCATGTCCGGCGAACGCTCTGCCACGAGCCCGACCACAGTCTCCGGCCCGACGCCTTGCGCGCAAAGCACGCGCGCCAGGGCGTCGGTTCGTTGGTCCAGCTCGGCGTAGCTGACCGTGGTGTCCCTGTACAGCAGGGCCGGACGTGTCGGATGAAGCTCGGCCTGTACACGGAACAGCTCGTGCACGCAGCGCTCGTGCGGATAGTCGCGTCGGGTGTCGTTCCACTCCTCCACCACCCTGCGTTGCAGGGCGGCAGGCAGCAACTGCAGCCGGTGCCACGGCTCGTGCGGTTGCGCGACCAGCGCCTCCATGCAGCAGGCGTAGATCTCCAGCCAGCGCGCGACGGTGACTGCGTCGTAGCGGTCGGCGTCGTAGCCGATGCGCACGTCGTAGGCCGACAGCGTCGCGCCGTCCACCACCGTCACGTCGCGCTCGATCAGGCCGAAGATGAAGCCGTAGTTCGTCGATTCATAGCCGCCGACCAGCGTCGGGCGAAGCTCCTGCGCCGAACCGTAGCGACGGCTCTCGACGTTGAAGAGGCTGTCGAAAATCTCGTCCTCGAGCACGGGCTTGACTGCCTCGTGGATGACCGACAGCGGAAAGGCCGCCGCCGCACGCATCCGCTCGAGCTGCCCGCTGATCGTTGCGGCGATGTCGCCGAAGGTCGCGGTCGCCGGCACGTCCAGCACCAGGGGCAGCGTGTTGACGCAGCAGCCGGTGATGGTCTCGACGCCAAGGATTTCTTCCACGCGGCCGGTCTGGATCACCCCGCAACGGACCTGCGGCTGCCCGCCGAGGTAGCGCAGCAGGCCGACATAGCCGGCCAGCCACAGGCAGTTGACGGTCACGCCGCGCTCACGCGCCGCGGCGCGCACGGCCGCGACCAGGTCGGCTGCCAGCGTGCCAAGATGCAGCCGCGTGTCGGGTGCGTCCGCATTCGCCGCGGTCTTGCGCTTCGCGCGTGCGGGCAGCTGGCACGCCGTCGGTGCCCAGGGCAGGCCCGAGAAGTACGCGCACCAGTCCGTGCTGGCGCGCAGCCGCTGCTGCTGCGCCACGACGTCGGCCATGCCGGCCAGCGGCGCGTCGGGCAGCGGCACCGCTTCGCCGCGCTGATGGCGATAGGTCTGTAGCAAGTCGTTGAGCAGCAGCTCGATGCTCCAGCCGTCGTGAACGATGTGGTGGATGCCGAGTACGACGAGAAAACCGTCGCCGCCTTCGTCGACGGCGTCCAGCCTGAACAGCGGCGCGTGGTCCAAACGCACCGGCACGCTGCGCGCCTTGCGCAACAACGCCTGAGCAAGCTCCTCGCTCGTCCCTGGCGCCGCGCGATGCACGGCGAGTGGCAGCGCCACCTTCTGCAGCACGACTTGGCAGGCATCGCCGTCGTCCCATTCCTGGATGTACGTGCGCAGGCAGTCGTGCCGCGCCACCCAGTTGGCGACGGCCTCGCGCCATGCCGCCTCGTCCCAGGCGCGTGGCATGCGGTAGCACATGTGCACTTGGTAGGTGTTCTGGTGCCGCAGCATCGTCTGCTGCATGTCGGTGAGCGCACAGGCACCCACCACCGTCGCCGGCAGCCGATCGGCTTGCGCCTGGCTGAGCGCGAGCTGCGGAAAGGCGGACGGTGTCCAGCGCCGGTTCGTGGCCTCGCTGCAATGCGCGATCACCTCGCCCAGGCACTGCACGATCGCCTCGCCCAGGCGTCCGATCGTGCCATCGGCCCACGCCGCCGCGTCGTGGTACAGGCCGATGATCAACTCGCCGTCGCGAATCTCGCTCTCGACCGACAGCAGGTAGGGGCTGGTGTTGCCCTCGCCCAGCTCAATGGCGGCCACGGGCACGCTGCGCCACGCGTCGTACGTGCGCTGCACCACACCCGAGAAGTTGAATAGTACGTCTGGCCGGCGGCAGCGAGCGAACTCGGCGCGCACGCCGGAGTCGTCGCCGAGATAACGCAAGGTATAGAAATCTCTGCCGCGCCGCGGAATGGCGGCACGCGTCTCCTTCAGCGCCATCAGCCAGCTGCTGCCGAGGGCGCCGCCGGCCGGCACGGCCATGCACAGCGGATGCACGCTGGTGAACCAGCCCACGGTGCGATCTACCCCGCGCAGCCCGGCAAGGGCCTCGTCGCGGCCGTGCCATTCGACGTCGATGGCCACGCGCTGCACATCGAGCGTACGCGCGAGAGCGAGGTAGGTGGCCGCGAGCACGAGTTCCTCGGGGCTCTGGCGATACCCACTGCCCGCGCACTGGAGCAGGCGGCTCGTCTCTTCCCGCGACAGCAGGTGCCGCGACACGGCGAGCGCGCTGCTTTGACCCCTGCGACGCAACGGCAGGGCGTCCGCCTGCTCGACTGCATCAAGCACCGGCCGCCATTGCGCCAGCAGCTGCCCCGAGTTCCCGGCGACCTGATCCTGCAGCCGGCCGGCCCAGTCCCCGTAGGCTACACTCTTGCCAGGCAGCACCTGCGTCACGTCGGTCTCGGCGCTGCGATAGAGCTGGTGCAGGTCGTCGAGCAAGATGCCGTGGCTGACCGTGTCGACAATCAGGTGGTGCAGCACCCACACCACGCGCGAGCGCCGAGGCGAGCTGATCACGGCCAGCCGGAACAGCGGCGCCGCATCGATGCGCAATTCCTGGGCAAGGCGGCGGCAGTACGCCTCGCTGGTCGTGTCCAGCAGCGAATCGACGAGCTCGAGCACGTGCGGTGCGGGCAGCGTCATCGATTCGGGCAGGATTTCCTGCCGCCATCCGGCGGTCGCTTGTGCGTCGGGCACGAAGCGCGCGCGCAACTGGTCGTGGTAGCCGGCCAGGCGCGTGCAGGCCCTGCTCAGGCGCTCCACGTCGATGGGCTCGTCGCTTTCGAACACGAGGCTTTGGCAGAACGTGCCGGGGTGGGCCAGTTGCAGGCCGAAGAACCAGCCCTGGATGGGCGCAAGAGGCGCCGCGCCTGGGCGGCTTGCGTAGTCGCGCTCGACGACGCGCTGTCCGCCGGCGCGCAAGAGCCGAGCGTAGTCGGCCAGGCGCGGATGCTGGAGCAGTTGCGCCGACGTGGGCTGGTAGCCCAGGCGCTTGACCGCCGACGTCACCACCAGCGACGTCAGCGAGTCGCCGCCGAGATGGATGAAGCTGTCTTCGCGCAGGATGCGCGGCCGCTGCAGCACGCTGCGCCAGATGGCCGCGATCTGCGCTTCCAGCGCATCGGCGTAGTCGGTCGGCTCGACCGGCGCGTCGATCTGCGCGAGGTTCGCGACCAAGCTGCCGTAATCGGTCTTGCCGTTCGGCGTCAGCGGGATGCGCTCGAGCCAGACGATCCGGTTGGGCTGCGCCCAGGCCGGCAGCAGCTGCCGCAGACGCTCACGCAATCCGTCCTCGGGCTGCTGGGTGCCGACGCAGAACGCGACGAGCTGCTTCGTCGCGGCCACGTCCACGGCAGCGACCGCCGCCTGGCGGATGCCGTCGATGGCCAGCAGCGCGGTTTCCACCTCGCCTGGTTCAAGCCGGTGTCCGCGCAGCTTGATCTGGCTGTCCACGCGTCCGGCAAAGATCAGCTGGCCGTCGGCATCGAAGCAAGACAAGTCGCCACTGCGATACCAGCGCATCCGATCCAGCGTGATGAAGCGTTCGCGCGTTAGCGCGTCGCGCTTGATGTAGCCGTGAGTCACGCCCTCGCCGCCGATCAGCAGCTCGCCGATCATGCCGCGCGGCAGCGACTGGTTGAAGCGGTTGACGACTCGGACCTCGGTGTTGCAGATCGGCGTGCCGATGACAATGGGTTCGTGCGCGCCCGGCGTGCGGCTTGCCTGCCACGCGGTCGACAGGATGGTCGTCTCGGTCGGACCGTAGGCATTGATGTAGCGCACGTGCGGCTGCCAGCGGCCGATCAGCGCGTGGTCCGGCGTCGATCCTGCCGTCAGCAGCGTCTTGAGCTGCGGCAGCTTCGCTGGCGACAGGTGCTGCGCATACTGCGGTGGGAAGGCGGCGAAGGTCACACCTTGCTCGCTCATGTATTCCTGCAGGCAATCGGGATCGTCGATCAGCGCCGCCGACAGGATTACCAGTGTGGCGCCGTTGAGGATGGCCGTGTGGATCTCCGCCACCGATGCATCGAAGGTAAAGGGTGCGAACTGGGACAGCACGTCGTTGGCGCCGACCCACTCGCTCAGGTGCACGACGAAGTTCAGCAGGTTACCGTGGCTGACCTTGACACCCTTCGGCCTGCCGGTGGAGCCGGACGTGAAGATCACGTAGGCCGGGTCGTCGGTGCCGACGGCGACGACCGCGTCGGGCGACGCACCCGGTGTTGCCGGCTGCTCGTCCGCGACCAGGCACCGCACGCCGGACAAGGCGCTCCGAAGGATCGACGCCGCGGCCGCGTCGCCGAGCACCAGGCGCATATCGGTGTCTTCAGCCATCGCCTGCAGGCGCATCTCGGGCTGGGTGACATCCATCGGCACGAAGGCCGCACCCGTCTTCAGCACGGCGAGCTGCGCCGCGACCATCGCGCGGTCGCGGCCGAACGCGACGCCAACGTAGCCCCCGCGCTGCGCACCGGCGGCGCGCAGCGCCTGCGCCCAGGTGCCAGACAGCGCATCCAGTTCGGCGAAGCCGATGCTGCCGCGATCGTCGATCACGGCCGGCTTGTCTGGCGTCGCCGCGGCGCAGGCGGCGAAACGCTGCACGAGGTTACCGGCGATGGAAACCACCGGGCCAGCCATGCCCGCCTGCTGCATCCCGCGCGCATCGCCACCGTCGGTGCAGGTCTGAGCGGACAGCAGCGAGTGCGGGCGCTCGAGCAGCGCCACGATGAACTGGTGCCACAGCGTCATGAGGTTCCGCTGGTAGGCCTCGCTGTAGCGGCTGGCGGCGCAGGAGATGCACCAGGAGTCGCCCTCGCGCACAAGCGCGAATTCCGTTGCGATGTCCTCGGGGCCGGCCTCGAGCCGGATGGCGTGGCAACGCAGCGGGTCGAGCAACTCGGCATGGTCCGGATCGCGCAGATCCAGCCAGTTCTCGGCCGGCGGCGCCCATTGCACGACCACGTCGGCGAGCAACTGCGCCAGCGAAGTCGCGGCGCCAACACTGGTGACGATCGGCCAGCAGGCGTGCGCGCGCTGTCCCACCAAGCACGTGGTGACCGGCTCGTCGGTGTAGCGCAGCCAATGCAGCACGCCGTGCCAGGCCGCCACGCAGACCTGCGGCGTCGCGTCGGCCGGGAAGGGTGGACAGGCGAGCACGCGGCGGCGGCCGTCGTCGCTGGCCCGCGCCGTGCCGTCGCCCTGCAGGCCAGCGAGATCGACGCCCTGGAAGCGTGACGTCGCGCTGTGAGTTTCCGTTGGCGGTTGTTCGATTAGCATGGTTCTGATTGCCTGTTCATGCCGCAAGGTCGGCGAAAAGTTTGGATACGCTCTGCAGGTTCCTGCCGAACTGGTTGATGGCCGGCGCATGCGGGATGCGGCCGCCGTAGCCGTGCTTGATGAAGCCGGCCAGCGTGCCCGAGGGGCCGAGGTCCACGAACCGGCATTCCCCGTCCTCGACCACGGCGTCCACCGGCCGACGGAAATCGGCGCGACCGCGGATCACATCCCAGAAGTACGCGGCATCGCACTGTTGCAGCGCACCGCCGCAGGTCGTGGAATACAGCGGCAGCTGCGGCGCGCGCAGCGCGATGCCCTCGACGAACTGCTTGAACTCCGACTCGATCGGATCCACCGCGGACGAGTGGAATGCATGCGTCACCGGCAGCAGCAGCGAGACGACGGACAGGTCGTCCAGGCGCCGCTTCAATGCCGCGAGCGTCGCCTGCACTCCGCTGACGACGAAGTTCTGCGCGAAGTTCACGCTCGCCAGCGTGGTGCCCGCATACAGGTCGGGATGGCGTTCGTAGTGATGGACCGAGGCCAGGATGGTCAACATGCCGCCCCCGGGCGCGTGCTCGCACACCAGGCGCGCCTGCTTGACGACGACGGCCATCGCGTCCTCTAGCGAGAGGACGCCAGCAACCGTCGCGGCCGCGTACTCGCCGAGGCTGTAGCCCAGCACGCCGTCCGGGCGCACGTTGCCGTCGAGCAGCACCTGCGTCAGCGCGTAGCCGATGCTGAGCAGCGCCGGATGCGACAGCAGGATGTCGGTGAGGTCGTCATGCCGGCGCGCGTCGTCGTAGAGCTCGGCCAGCATGTCGCGGCCGGTGAGCGGGCGGTACATGCCCGCGCAGTCTTGCATCGCCTGCCGGAACACGGCGTTGTGCTGGTACAGCTCCTTACCCATCGCGTAGTACTGCGAGCCCTGGCCCGAGTACATGAAGATCGTGCGTGGCTTTCCGGATCGCGGCGTGGCAGTGTCCGCCTCCTCGCGCAGCACCATGGGCGACTGCCGGATCTTGAAATGCAGGTTGGTCAACACGTCGCCGGGCCCGATCTCCGTCAAGGCGACCTCGCCGCGAGCGAGCAGACGGGACATGGATTCGTACCAACGCACGGGCTGCGTGATCTGGCGGATCAGCAGCGACTGGTAGTCCGTCTTCGGATACGGGCGCGCCGTGCAGTTGGAGATCACCTCGGCGGCGAGCGGCCGGAACGGCACGCCCGCGACGTAGGCGGCGAACTGTTCCTCCACCTCGCACATGAATCGCGAATGGAACGCAGCGCTGACCTTCAGCCGGATATAGCGCGCACCAGCGCCGGCGAACAACGCTTCGCAGCGCTCGATCTCGTCGTACAGCCCGGACACCACGATCTGGCTCGCGGAGTTCACGTTCGCGACATCGATGCGCGCGAATTCCGAGCGAGCCAGCAGCGCGCGCACCTGGTCCTCGCCCAGTCCGATCACGGCGGCCATGGCGCCTTTGGGCGCATGCGCCATCAGCTCCCCGCGCTTCGTCACCAACGCCACGCCGGTGGCGAAGTCGTAGGCATCGGCCGCGCACAGTGCATTGAACTCGCCAAGGCTGTGACCCGCAAAGCACTGTGCTGCGGCGCCATCCTGCTCGCGCCTATGCAGGTAGGTCAGCGCGGAGACGACGAACAGCGCCGGCTGCGTGTATTGCGTCTGGCCGAGCAGTTGATCTGGATCCTCCAGGCACAGCCGGCGCAGCGAACAGCCGACGATCTCGTCCGCCTGCGCCACCAGCTGTGGATAGCGCGCGAACAGGTCCGCACCCATGCCCTTGAACTGCGATCCCTGGCCTGGGAAAACCCATACCGACGTCATGCTCATCGCTCTCGTCCTCGTCGTCGTGTTGGCGTGTTGATCGGTCCACGCGATCTCATGCATCCGCGTGGCGTGCGGTTGTCTCAGCGGTGAGATCCAACTTGGCTTCCAGCAGGTTCACGACGTCGGCGAGCGTGTAGAGATCGCGCTTGCCCGAATCGGGCACGCGGATGCCGAGGCGCTGTTCGAGTTCGTACCAAATCTCCAGCATCTCGCGGGAGTCGATGCCGAGGTCCCCGCCCAGATAGAAATCCGGGTCGACAGAGTCGTACGTGAATCCCGTCTTCTTGATGTCGTTGACGACCTGCAGCAGCATGGCCATCGCGTCGTTGCGCTTGCTCATTTCGTAGCCTCCAGTGGTATACCCAACCTTACATGCAACCCAGCTCGCGCGCCGCCGCGACGATCATCGCCACGGCCGTGTCAATCTCTTCGTGCGTGTGCGTCGCCATCACCGACAGTCGCAGTCGCGCCAGTCCCGGCGGCACCATGGGGTACTCCATGATGTTGGCGAACAGCCCGCGCATGTACAGCAGCCGGTTGATCCTGCGCACTATGTCGTCCTCGCGGAAGAACACCGGGATGATTCCGGACTCGCCGCGGATGATCTTCAGTCCCGCCGCCTCGCAGCGGTCCTGCATGTAGCGCACGTTGCGGTGCAGCGTCGCGACGCGCTCGGGTTCGCGGTCCAGGATGTCCAACGCCGCGGAGATGGCCGCGATCGTCGGCTGGGCCAGTCCCGATGTGAACAAGTACGGATAGGAATAATTGCGCAGCAGGAAGATCATTTCCTTGCTGCCGGAGACGAACGCGCCCTGCGCTCCGATCGCCTTGCTGCACGTGGACATGCGCAGGTCGACCTGGCCGATGAGGTCGAGATGCTCCAGCGTGCCGCGCCCGGTCCGGCCGACCGTGCCGAGGCCGTGGGCGTCGTCGAGCACGGTGATGACCTCGTGACGCTTGCAGATCTCCACATAGCGCCGCAGATCGATGATCGTGCCGTCTATCGAACGCACGCCCTCGACCGTCGAGAAGATCTGCACGTCCTTGCCGGCGCGCCGCTGGATCGTCTCGAGCAGGTTCTCGAACGCGTCCAGCTTCTCCGGATCGAAGGTGAAGAACTGCACTCCAGTCATCTTGATGGCGTTGACGACGCTGGCGTGGCTGTTCTTGTCGTAGACGATGATGTCGTTGCGATTCATCAGCCCATTGACCCAGCACAGGTTCGCCATGTAGCCGCCCGGCAGGAGCACCGCGTCGTCGTGGTCGGCCAGCTTCGCCAGCCGCTGCTCGAGGCGCTTGTGCTGCTGTGTGTAGCCGGAGAAGGCCGGCGAGCCGCCCGAACCGATGCCATAGCGGTTCACGGCCTCGATCACCTTCTGCTTCACGTACGGATCGTTCGACATGCCGAGATAGCTGTTCGAACCGAAGACCAGCACGTCGTTGTAGACATCGCTGTATAGGTCCTTGTACTGCATCCGGCGATCGACGGGGCCGACGCCTTCACGGCCGGCCATGTAACCCTGCTCGAGCTCCTTGAGGTAGACGGAGTACTGGAAGGCCAGCCGCTGCTTGAACGGCTGCCGCTGAAGTTCGATCAACGCTCTGGAATCCATGTTGCCCTTCCTTCTGTTCTGGGGAGATCTAGGTTCGATCCTGCGTGCTGAAGTAGCCGTTGTGCCGGTACCAGTCCGCGCATTCGTGCAGCATCTGCCTCAGCGGCGGGCATGCGTAGCCGAGCTCGCGCACGGCCTTTGCCGAATCGAAGTGGTAGCTGCCGCCGAAGACGCGCATCCGGTACGGCTCGACGATCGGTTTTCCCGGCACCAAGGCCGGCAGCTTTTCCTGCAGCAGCGCCTTGACGTACAGCCACGTGTAGTTCGTGCGCGGCATGCCGCAGGACTTGCCCAGGACCTTCGCGGCTGTCTCGATGAACTCGACGTAGCTCGCGTTCTCGCCGCCGAGGATGTAGCGCTCGCCGCAGCGGCCGCGCGTCAGCGCGCTCACATGCGCGCGTCCGACCTCGGTCGCGGCGCAGAAGCTGCCGCCTCCCGGCGGCACGAACGGCACCTGGTCGTGGTACACGGCCAGGACCATGCGGCCCCATTGCAAGGTGTAGTCGTAGGGACCGACGACTTCGGCGGGATTGAGGATGATGCACTCCACGCCGCGCGGCGGTGCGGACAGGACGATCTCCTCCGCGCGCCGCTTCGTGATCGCGTAGGGGCTGCGCGCGCGGAATCCGCGCAGCGGCGCTGTCTCGTCCGCAGGCTGGTCGACGCCGGCGGTCGCGCCGATCGTCGACGTCGTGCTGGTGTAGACGATGCGGGAGACACCGTTCGCAATCGCCGCGTCGACGACGTTCTGCGTGCCGTGCACGTTGGCCGCCATCAGCGCCGGCAGGTCGCGCCGGTTACAGCTCGTGTTGCCGGCGGTGTGGATCACCGCCTGCGCGCCGCGCATGGCGGCAGTCACGGCGGCGACGTCGTCCAGCGACCCGCGCACGATGTGGACGCCGAACGGCTCCAGGAACGACGTGTTCGAGCCGGCCCTGATGTAGGCGGTGACACGGTACCCCGCCGCAACCAGCGCGGTGACGATGTTGAGGCCGACGAAGCCGTTGGCCCCGGTCATGAAGACGTCCATCAACGACCCTCCCCAACAGCATCCAGCGTTTTCCAGAACCGTTCACGGCCTTCGGACTTGGTACGCATGGCGAGCGCGGCAGGATTGCGTTCGGGATTCTTCGCCAGCCCCTCCAGCAGCACCTTGAAATGATCGAGCACGGTTTCCATCGTGTCGTTCTCCGCGCACGCGGCCTTGTACAGCAGGTCGAGGGTCACGCGGTCCTGATGGATCGTCACGATGAGTTCCATCGCGACCCGCGTCTGCGACGCGTATGTCTCCGAGGCGAGCGACCGCTCGGGCCGCAGCGAATCCGCAGGATCCGCCGCCGGCCGCTCGAACACGATCACGCTGTCGAAGAGGTTTTCGACGCCGATCCAGCCCTCGATCCGCTGGATCGGGGTGTGCGCGTAGACCCGTTTGCGATCCAACTTGAGCTGCAGCGCCGGCAGCCAGCCCGAGATGCGCTCGCGCCCCACCGTACAGATGCGCACCGGTACCAGGTTGCGTATGCGCTTGGCGCCGGATCCCGTCGGTTCGCCCGCAACGCCCGCCAGCGGCGCGAACGCACGCAGAATGCCGAATTGCGCGCAACGCGCCTTGGTGTAGCGATTGACCAGGATTGCCCAGGCCGCGACGATCAGCGTTTCCACCTCGATGCGGTGCAACTGCGTGCAGCGCTGCAGCGACTCGGCCAGCTCTGCGTCCAGCGTCGCCGACACGCCATAGAGGTGTTGCTCGGCAAGCTTGTCGCCGGACCCGGCGTGTCCCAGGAGCAGCGCGGGCGCCAGCAGGAAGGTGGAGTCGGCGATATCGTGCAAGTGGTCGAGCCAGTACTGCCGCGCCGACTCGTCGCCGTCGGCGGTTGTGTCGCCCGCGCGCTGCAGCTCTGCGTGCAGCGACTGGTCGAGCTCCGCGGGGTCGCCACCCGGCTGGAACCAGGTCGGTGCAGCCTGTGGCGCGTCGCCGACGGACGACGGGATGCCACTGTCGTCTGTGCTGGCCGGCGTGTCCGCTGCCGCGGATGCCTGCGTCGCGAGCGGCGGCATCGATCCCCCAACGGACAGCCGGATGTCGCATGTCACGTTCTCGAACGGGGCGGAAGGAAAGGACACACGCCGCCGCCCGGCGCCGGCATGGATCCGCTGCCAGTCGATCGCGCACCCGCGCACCCAGAGCGAGGCGAGCTTGTCCCAGTGCCGCGCTTGCACGAGCGCATCAACGAAGCGCTCCCCCGCATCCCCTGCCAGCAGCTCCGACAGCGATTCGTCGGCGCGGCCGTGACCCGCGTAGACGCCACCGGCGTCGCCGCGGCCAAGGTACTTTTCGGCCTTCTCCACGAATTCACCCGTGTCTGCGGCGACGATCGCCAGGCGGTATTCGAAGGCGATGCGCCCAACCTGGCTCGAGTAGGCCAGGTCGGCGAAGCGCGTCGCCGCGGCGTCGTCGCGTCCGAGCTGTGCGCACACGGATTTCAGGTACATGTGCAGCGCCTGCGTGCTGCGTGCGGACAGCACGACGATGGCGGGCTCGCCCCGGGCTGGCGGCTGCGGCCGGCCGGGCGCATGCGACTCGACGACGACGAAGGCATTGGAACCGCCCATGCCGAAGGAATTGATGGCGGCCGCGCGCGTGCCGCGCGCATTAGCGCTCCAATCCTGCGCTTGGCGCGGGAAATGGAACGGTAAGGACTCGCGGTCGAAGGACGAATTCAACGACTTCAGTCCGGCGCAGGGCGCAAGTTTTCCGTGCCGCATACCGAGCAGGACCTTGATCAGCGAACACACGCCCGACGCCGCTTCCATGTGCCCCAGGTTTGCCTTGGTCCCGATGGCACAGAACTGCCGCGCCGTCGTGGACTGCCGCAGCGCATTGGCCAGGGCCTTGAGCTCGATCGGGTCACCCAGCTCGGTGCCGGCGCCATGGCTTTCGATATAAGTCAGATCCTCGATGCGCAGGCCAGACTCGCGAATGCCGCGCGCCGCGGTCTCCTCGATGACCCGGAGATTGGGCACGTACGGCCCCGCGCCCGTGCCGGAATGGCTGATGCAGGAGGCGCGCAGCACGCCATGGATCTGGTCGCCGTCCGCGAGCGCGCGCTGCAGCCGCTTGAGCACGACTACGCCCACGCCTTCGCTGGGCACCAGTCCGTTCGTCCCCTCATCGAAGGTGCGTTCCCGGCCGTCCGGCGACAGCACCTTCATGTCCTCGAGCAGCAGGTACTTGCTCGGATGCAGGCTGAGATTCACACCACCGGCCAGCGCCACGTCGCACTCGCCGCCGAGGATCGCCTTGCGCGCCAGGTGCACGGCCGTGAGCGAAGATGCACAGGCCGTCCCCACCATCAGACTGGGCCCGCGGAAGTTCAGCAGGAACGAAATGCGGTTGGCGAATTCGCTGGTTACCGAGCCCGGCCCCAAATACTCGCCCCGGCGCTGGTAGAGCTCGGACATGATCCAGGTGTGGTCCTCGTTCATCGCTCCGACGTAGACGCCGACGCGCTGCGCGGCGAGAGCGTCCGGCGTGTACGCCGCGTCCTCAAGCGCGCGCCACGCGCTGCGCAGCAGCACGCGCAGCTGCGGATCCATGCGCTCGGCGTCGGCCTGCGACATGCGGAACAGCGCCGGATCGAACAGAAGGGCGTCGCGCAGGAAGCCGCCGCGGTCGCAGCGACCGCGGCGCGCGTCGCGCCGTCCCTGCGCCGAGCGCGCGGCCACGACCGACCAGCGCTCCTCGGGAATGGGGACGAGGCAGTCGCGCCCCGCGAGCACGTTGTCCCAGAACTCCGCCAGGTCGTCGGCCAGCGGGAACTCGCCGGCCATGCCGACGATCGCGACGGCGTCCGTCTCGGCGGCGACGTCGGAGCGAGGGCGCGCGGCATCGTGCTTGCGCGAACGGGGCAACTCGGCAACGGGTGCGACGACGCTGCTGATCGCGATTGGTGAGACGCGCGCCGCTGCGGCGACCGGCTTGGGCGCCGGACCCAGGCGCGCCTCGAGCGCATCCGTGTGATACCGCACTAGGTACTGCGTCAGCCGCGCCGGACTATCGTGCTCGAACAACGCGGTCTTGGGCAGGCCAACGAAGTCTTCGGCGAGACTCGCATGCAGTTCCATCAGCATGACGGAATCCATGCCGCACTGCTCGAAGGTCTGCTGCGCGCGGATGTTCGTCGCCGCGGTCTTCACGACCTTGGCGAGGCGCTCCTTCACGAAGGCTTCGACGCGGCCCGGCAGGCCGGTCTGCACCGGTTCGGGCGCGGACGGCTGCACGCTCGTCGCGACAGTCGGCTCCGCGATCGGCGCGGCCGTGGCTCGGGTCCGCAGTGCGCGCGCGATCTTGTCGGCATCGCCCGTCGCCACCAGCACCTGCGCGAGATCCCCGCGCAAGGCCCGTTCGAATGCTGCCAAACCTTGGGTCTGTGTCAACGCCGTCATGCCCGAGTAGCCGAACACCGACGCGTTCGCGCCCGTGATCTCCATGCCGCCGCTGGCCCACAGCGGCCAGCCAATGGCGAGGCTCTTGCCCGAGCGCCTTCCTTGCAGGCGCAAGGTCTCGCGCCACAGCGCATGGCTGTCGAGGAAGCGATTGCCCGCCGCGTAGGCGCCCGAGCCCGGATCGCCCAACACGGCCGAGACAGACGAGTAATGCACGAAGAAATCGAGCGGCTCGTCGCGCGTCGCGTGATCGAGCAGCCGGGCGCCCTCGGCCTTCGTCGCGTACAGTTGCGCGAACTCCGCCGCATCGACCTCGGTCACCAGCCGATCGCCAGCCACACCGGCGCAATGGATGACGCCGTTGAGCCCGCCGAAGCGCTGGCGCGCCTCGGCGACCAGCGCATCGACGTCGGCCGCCGCTGCGACGTCCGCGCGGCAGTAGTGCACCTCGGCGCCCGCCGCACACATTGCATCGATGGCTGTGCGCTGCGCCGCATCCGGCTGCACCGAACGGCCGCTCAGCAGCAGGCGCGCGCGATAGCGCTGCCCGAGATGCGCGGCGAGTGCGAGCCCCAGCTTGCCCGCACCGCCGGTGATCAGGTAGGTGCCGCGCTCGCGCAGCGGCACAGGGCGCTCGGTCGCATCGGGCGCGACCGCGCACAGGCAGCGCTGGTGACGCACGCCCCCCCACCAGGCGATCTCGTGGCCGCTGGCGTTGCCCGCGACGGCAAGCTCCGCCGATACGTTCGCCGCGAGCGCCGCCGCGTCCCGCGTGTCGTAACGCAGCGTGAACAGTTCGAAGCGATGATTGATCGTGAGAAAGGAGCGCGCCAGCGCGGCGACGGCATCGTGCTGAGGCCGGTGCTCGTCGCGGCCAGCGGCGTATACGTAGGCGCAACGGACCGCCTGCCCGGGCTGTTGCTGCTCCAACGCCCGGAACAGCGCGCGGATCGACAGCACGCCGGTATCGTTCGGCGCCAGCTCCGACGTCGCGGACGGATCGCCCGCATCGTCCGCATGGAGCACGATATGGGTCGGGCGCGCGCCTTCGGCGTCGAGACGCGCGAGCAGCAGCCGCCAGCTGGCCTCGTCGTTCGGATCGACACGGTAGCTGCCGTCGTCGCGCTCGGAGGCGGTTGCGTGGGCGAAAACGACGCGATCGGACACGCCGTCCTCTACCGGCCGGCGCGTCAGTTTCTCGTCGGCGGCGAGGACCAGCACCGTCGCGCCGGCGAGCCTGTCCCTGCCCTGCCCCAGCGGCGTTTCCGGCCAGTTGTAACGGTAGTACTGCAGTGCGTCATGCGGCACATCGGTGGATTTGGTCAGCACCCGCCCGGCGAAGTCCTTCACCTTGAGCAGGACACGGCCGGTGGCGTCGGCGACGGTGATGTTGTACTTGCGCAGGCCGCTCGCGTCACGCGCCGAGTCGTGGGCTTCCGTGGCATAGGCCCAGCACTCTTGCGGCAGCGGGTGGCGGATCTCCAGTTCGCCGAGCGCGAATGGGACGATGGGGCCGGCTGCGGCTTGCATCGCGTCGAGGCCTACGGCGAGGCAGCTCCTCAAGATCCCATCGAGCAGCGAAGGATGCAGCCCGTAGCGGCCAGCGTCCGGGCGCAAAGCCTCGGGCAGCACCAGACGGCTGAGCGCGGCGCCCGGCATGCGGTAGCGCGTCTGCGTCACCAGGAAGCTCGGGCCGTAGTGGAAGCCGAGCTGGCGGTATCCCGAATAGATCGCGTGGTGGTCTTCCTGGATGCTGCCGGTGCGCACAGCGGTGAGGTCGAGCCATTCATCGGGCACGGCCTCGTCGCGCCGCACATACCCCAGCTCGCCCTCGACGCAGACCTCATGGGCGCCGCGGACGATCCCGAACTCGACCTGGTCGCTGGTCTGGCGCAGACTCACTTGGACAGACTCGGGGCCGTCCTTGATCTCGACGGGCTGGATCCAGAGCAGATTGCGGATGCGGCTTACAGACCAGTCCGGGCCCATGCACAACTCGCCGGCGGCACGCGCCATCTCGAGATAGGCGGCGCCGGGCAGGATGATGCGCTTCGTGCCGGCCTCGACGACATGGTCACGCAGGTAGAACTCGTCGCCGCGGAGCTCTTTGCTGTAGGCCTGGTTCGACAAAGTGGAGATGTTCGCATCGAGCAGCGGATGCAGCGCCGCTGCGCCGGTTGCGCCCGTCGCGGATTCGGCCTTCTCCTGCACCCAGTAGCGCTGGGTCAGGAAGGGCATGGTCGGGAACGACATGCGCAGCGGCCGCCGGTCGCGGTAGAGCTGCACAGCGTGCGCCGCCCAGTCGACGTCCAGGGACAAGACCCAGGCCTTGGCCAGCTGCTGCAGGCGCCCGCCGCGCAGCAGCGAGCGAACGAGAGCGTCCTGCTCGGATGCGTCCATGATCGCGTCGAGCTTGTCTCCATGCCTGCGCACGCTGCCGCGTTGCAGGTTGGCGGCGTTCACGCCATGCCGGTACTTCGTCAGCGCATCGACGAGGTCCGCGACACTCGCGGCCACCACGGCCAGGCGCTCCTCCATGGCCTCCCGTCCGACCTGCGACGACCAGGCCAGCGAGCGCAGATCTACCGGCCGGCCGGCCGCCGCACGCTCGGCCAGGAACGCAAGCACGCGGTCGACGTAGAGCATCAGCCGCTCTTCACTGTCGGCCGACAGCACAAAGACGACAGGTCTACCCGCACCGCCGTCGACGGCTTGCTGCACGTGCTCCTCCACCAGCACGTGCGCGTTCGACCCTCCGGCACCGAACGAGCTGATGCCGGCGCGCCGCGGCAGCGTGCGTCCCGCGCCGTTCCAGTCCTCCAGTTGCTGCACGACACGGAACGGCGTGTGTGCGAAATCGATGTTCGGATTCAATGTCGCCGAATGCGGCGACGGCACGATGCGCCCGTGCCGCAGCTGCAGCAGGATCTTGGTCAGGCCGGCCATTCCCGCGGCCGATTCGAGGTGGCCGATGTTGGTCTTCACCGAGCCGATGCGGCAGGACGAAGTCCTTGTCGCGTCACCGCGCTGCCCGAGTTCGGCCGCTACGGTCGCAAACGCTTTCGACAACCCAGCGATCTCGATCGGGTCGCCGAGCGACGTGCCCGTGCCATGCGCCTCGATGTAGTCGATCGACCCGGGATGCCAGCCGGCGCGGCGCAGCGCGGTGCCGATCACGTTGCTCTGCGCAGTCTGGTTAGGCACGGTGTAGCCGTTGGTCTTGCCGCCGTGGTTGACCGCGGATGGTTTGATCACGCCATGGATCTGATCCCCATCGGCGATCGCCTGCCGGTAGGGCTTCAGCAGTACCGCGCCGACACCCTCGCCCGGCACGTAGCCGTCGCCGCCAGCGCCAAAGGCGCGGCAGCGCCCATCGCTGGACAGGAACTGCCCCTGCGCCAGAAGCCGGTACTTGTTCGGATGAACGATCAGGTTCACGCCGCCGGCGATGGCCATCTCGCAGTCGCCGTTGCGTATCGCCTGGCAGGCGAGATGAATGGCGGTCAGCGACGACGAGCACATCGTGTCCAGCGCGAGGCTCGGACCGCTCAGGTTCAGGAAATAGGAGACGCGGTTGGCGATTGAAGAGAACGTCGCGTGCGGCCGGCCGTACTGCAGCTGCTCGTCGGAGGCTTCGATCAGCTGGTACTGGCCCCACATCACGCCGACGAAAACGCCGACGCTGCGCCCCTTGAGCGCCGGCCGCGGATAACAGGCGTCTTCGAGGCACTCCCAGGCCGTCTGCAGGAACAGACGCTCCTGCGGGTCGATCAATTCCGCCTCGCGCGCGGAGATGTTGAAGAAGCCTGCGTCGAAGCGGTCGACGTCATCGATGAAGCCGCCCCACTTGGCGTACGACTCGCCCTTCACGCTGCGATCTGGGTTGAAATACGGACGCCAGTCCCAGCGCGAGGTCGGGATCTCCGTGATGCAGTCCTTGCCCGCGCAGAGGTGGGCCCAGAACTGCTCGACATTGTCGGCGCCCGGATAGCGGCCGCTCAGGCCGACGATGGCGATGTCAGGATCAACCCCCGGCGCGAGCGACCTGCTCGGCGCAAAGCGCATTACGCCCGGCGCGTTGCCCGAGACCATCGTGCGATCGCCAATGGCAGGCTCCGCGGCACGCGGCGGCGCCGCTGCCTCCGGGCGCGACGCGCGCCACTGCAGTGCGCGCGCCCACTGGGCCGGACTGTCGTGGCGGTACACGGCGTTCGACGCCACGTCCGCGAATTCCTGCTGCAGGCGCTGTACCAGGCGCGAGTTTGCGATCGGATCGAGCGGCCAGTCCGCCAGTGGCGTCGATGCCGTACAGCCCGCCGCGGCATCGCCCAGTACCTCGTGCAGACACGCGAGCAGCGTGGCCTGGCGTGCCGCGAAGTCTGCACCATCCGCATCGACGCTCGCCACCGCCTCGACATGAGCCGCTGCGGGCAGCCCGTGCGCGAGTCCCTGGGCCTGCTCCGGCCAGTTCTCGACGAAATACTCGGCCAGGGTGTGCAGGTCCTGGTGCTCGTAGAACAGGGTCTTGGGAACGTCGCCGAAGGTCGCCTGCAGGTTTTCGTTGAGCGCCAGGATCATCACCGAATCGATGCCGTAGTTCTCGAGCGGAGCCTTGGCGTCGATCTGGTCCGGGGGCAGCTTCGTCACGCCCGACAGCAGCTCTGTCAGGTGGCGCGCGACGGCCGCGTGGACGCCGGCCGGCGATGGCGGCGCCGCGTTGGCAGGCGCCTGCACGGACCGGGGCAGCAGCTGCGTGCCAATACGTTCCGCATGGTTCTCGACCAAGTAGTCGGCGATGCAGTGGAGGTCCTGGTACTCGAAGAACAAAGTCCTGGGAACCTCTCCATACGTGGCCTGCAGTTGCTCGGTGAGCGTCACGATCATCACCGAGTCGATGCCGTAGTTCTCGAGCGTGCGCCGCGCGTCGATCTCCACGGCGGGTACCTTCGTCACAGCGGACAGCAGTTCCACCAAATGGGTCAGCGCGGCCGCGTGCAGGCTCTGCGTTGCCGGGCGCACGCCTGGATCGGCGTGCGCCGTCACCGCAGGCAAGCTGGGTTTCGCGGCCGCCGCCTTGAGCAGCGGCGCACGCATCAGCGCCAATTGCGGTGCCGCCTGAATCGCGAGACCCTCGATCAGCGCGAGCACGTCGCCGTCCGTGTTGAGCAATGTGACGTCGTAGTGCCAGCGATCAGCGCGCGCGGCAGCGCCGGCGGATGCCACGGCCCATACGCCGCAGTCGCCCACCACCGGCTGCCGCAACTCCAGGCGCCGCATATGCACGGGCACCCGCAGGCTGGTGTCAAGGTCGAGTCCACCAACGCCCAGAGCAGTCCGCGCCGCGGCGTCGAGCAGCGGCGGATACAGCAGCCAGGTCCCGGCCACGGCATCGGTCGGCTTCGACGCGACCAGGCGCGCGTACGCTTCATTCGAATTGTAGTACAGCGCATCGATGACCTGGAAACTGGAACCCAGGTTCAGGCCCATGCGGTCGAACGCCGCCGCGACGTCCACGCGTCCATGCGCGCGGCAGCGGCTGATCACGGCCTGCATGTCGACGCGTGCCGCCCGGCGAATCGGTGCAGCTTCCGAAGGAGCGGCGAGCTCCACAAAGCCGTTCGCGTAGACGAGACGCTGTCCATTCTCCGGCCGGTAGACCTCGAAGCGCAGCCCGTCCGCCTCTGGAAGGAGGCCGATGTCGATGGTCTCCTCGGCCTCATTCACAACGATCGGCTTGAGCCAGGACACGTCGCGCAGCGCGGCGACGACATGGCTCGCGCTGGCGAGACGACAGGCCTGCAGCACCATCTCCAGGTAGGCCACGGCCGGCAAGACGCGATTGCCGCCGAGGCGGTGGTCGCGCAGGAAGAATTCCTCCGGGCGCAGTGTTTTCCGGAAGGTCTGCTCCTCCAGAGTCGAGACGTTGGCGTCAATCAGCGGATGCAGCGCAGCGACGGCTGCGGGTGCCGTGCCTTGGGGCTTGTCGACCCAGTAGCGCTGCCGCTCGAAGACGTAGCCCGGCAGCGACACACGTCGGCGTGCGCCCGCGGCGTGCAGCCGCTCCCACTCGACGCTGGCGCCCCGCACCCAGGCCGCGGCGATGCGCGCCAGGTCGCGGTGTTCGAGCCACGCGGCGAGCTGCGCTGCATCGGGCGTGGCCGCCGCGCGCTTGAAGTCGTCGCGATGGCCTGCGTGTGCGCCTGCCGGCACGGAACCACCCTCGCCGTAGGCGCGCAGACCCGCGACCGCTTCCGCCGCGTTCGCCGCCACGATGGCAAACCGGAGCTCCAGCGGCACACGGCCGACCTGCAGCGTGTAGGCGACATCGTCCAAGGAGAGATGCGGATCGGCGGCCATGCGCGCGGCGAGCCGGCCGGCCGTCGCGCGCAGCGACGTCTCCTTGCGCGCCGACAGCACGAGCAGGACCGGACGCTGCATCGCGCCCGCAGCGGCGGACACGTGCGCATCGTCGACATATTCTTCCACGATCATGTGCGCATTGCTGCCGCCGGCGCCGAAGGAGCTGATGCCGGCCAGTCGCGGCAGCTCCACCACCGCGCCGCCCGCGTTTTGCGCCAGCCGCGGACGCGGCCATTCCGCGAGGGTGCGCTGCACGAAGAACGGACTCTTGTCGAACTCGATTTGGGGATTGAGAGTGCTGGAGTGGATCGACGGCACCAGCGTCCGATGCCGCATCTGCAGCAGCACCTTGGTCAGGGCAGAGATGCCCGCCACCGCTTCCAGGTGGCCGATGTTCGATTTCACCGAGCCGATCGCGCAATACTGAATGCCCGCCTGGCCATAGGCCCTCGTCAGGCCGGCGATCTCGATCGGGTCTCCGAGGCTCGTGCCCGTGCCGTGGGCTTCCACGTAGCTGATGTGGCGCGGGTCGACACCTGCGGTCTGCAGCGCCTCCTGCACCAACGCGGCCTGGCGCTTGGGGTTCGGGACGGTGAAGCCGGAGGTCTTGCCGCCGTGGTTGACCGACGTGCCGCGGATGATCCCGTAGATGTGGTCGCCGTCGGCGCGCGCCCGCGCCAGGGACTTGAGCAACACCGCGCCCACGCCCTCACCGGGCACGTAGCCGTCGCCGCCCTCGCCAAAGCTGAGGCAGCGGCCGCTGGAGGACAGGAATCGCAGGTCGGACAACAGGTTGTACTTGTTCTGGTGCAGCGACAGGTTCACGCCGCCGGCGATCGCGGCACCGATCTCGCCGCTGCGGATCGCCGCGCAGGCGAGGTGGATCGCCGTCAGCGACGACGAGCAGGCCGTGTCGATCGTGATGCTCGGCCCGGAGAAATTGAAGTAGTGCGAAACGCGGTTCGCCACCGCCCAGTACCAGGAGCGCGGCGTGGTCCAGGTCTCCGCCGGTCCGTCGACGCCGTGAAGCTGGTAGTCGCCCCACATGAGGCCGACGTAGACACCGACCGGGCTGTCCTTCACGCCGTCGCTCGGCGCCAGCTTGTCTGGCGTGTAGCCCGCGTCCTCAATGGTGTGAGCGACCGTCTCGAGGAATAGTCGCTCGTTGGGATCCATGGCCTCCGCTTCTTTGGGCGAGATGTTGAAGAACAGTGGATCGAAGCGATCGACTCCGCGCAGGAACCCGCCCCACTTGCCGTAGCTCTTGCCCTGCGTCGGCCCGCCCGGCTTGAACATCGACGCGATGTCCCAGCGGTCGGTCGGGATTTCCACGACGCAGTCGCGGCCGAGCTTAAGGTTGTCCCAGAACTCCTCGAGGGTTTCGGCTTCCGGATAACGTCCGGCCAGGCCAACGATGGCGATGGCGTCGCGATCGCGTTCGACCTCGACGCTGCGTCGCGCTGGCGCTATTGCGCGCAGCGGGGCTGCGGGCATGGCTGCTTGCACGCCTGCCACGGGTTCGGTTACCCCACCGGCCGTCGCGCGCACGGACCGGGCGATGGCGCGACAGGCGTCCGCGCAACTCTCGACCAGGAAGGTCGCGAGCTCGCCCAGCGTCTGATGCTCGAAGAACAGCGTCTTCGGCAGGTTGCCGTAGGTCTTCTCCAGCCGGTTGACCAGGCCGATCGTCACGACCGAGTCTAAGCCGTATTCGCGCAGCGGCCGCTCCGGCTCGAAATTCGCCGGTATCTGCAGCTGCGCGGCGAAGGTTTCAGCCAGGTGGCGCGCGATGTGCGCGTGCAGCTCGACCGCCGTCGGCTCGCCGTCGCCGTCCTGCGGCGCGACGCTCGCTGCGTCCGCGGCGGCCGGCGTCGTGACGCCGAGCACCTCGTGGATGCGTGCGCTGTCGCCCTGCATGAGCACGAGCTGCGCCTGCGGCTGGCGCAAGCCATATTCGAACGCGGCGAGGCCATCGGTGGTCTGCAGCGGTACGACGCCGAAGCTGCGGCGCAGGTTCTCCTCCTCCTTGCCCGTCAGCCGCATGCCGCCGTCCTTCCAGTACGGCCAATCGATGGATAGCGTCCTGCCGGGGCGCAGCCCCGCTGCGCCCATTGCCGCGCGGCAATGGGCGTAGTAGTCCTCGCAGGCGTTGCCGTAGGCGTAGTCGCACTGCCCGACGTTGCCGAGCACGCCGGTGACCGAGGAGAACAGCACGAAGAAGTCGAGCGGCTCGTCGCGCGTTTCGAGATCCAGGTTGCGGGTGCCGAGTGTCTTGGGCGCAACGACGCGCGCGAACGCGTCCGGATGCTTGCGCGGGATGAAGGCGTCCTCGATCACGCCAGCGGAATGGATCACGCCGTGAAGGCGATGACCTGCCTCGCGCACGCTGCCCACGGCGCGGCGCACGTCGTCACGATCGGCCACGTCGCAGACGATGTAACAAGCGTTGCCGCCCAGCGCCGACAGCTCCTCCAGTCTGCGCGCCTGCTCGGCGCTCGGCGCGGAGCGTCCGGTCAGGTAGACGGTCGCCTGGTAGGTCGCGCAAAGATGGCGCGCGAAGATCTGCCCCAGCGCGCCCATGCCGCCGGTGATCAGGTAGATGCCGTGCCGGCGCAGCGCCGTGTCCGGTATCGCATCGCGCGTTGCGCCCGCCGTCGCATCCACCGGCGCGAAGCGGCGAACCGAGCGCACCGCGCCGGCGTAGCGAACGTCCGTTTCGCGGTCGGTAGCGCACAGCTCGTCCCGCAGTACGCGCGTCAGATCGGCCGCCTGCGGCCCTTCCGTTGCGCAGGCGACGACACGGCCGACGTAGCTCGGCTTCTCGATGCGCAGGGTCTTGTAGTAGCCGCTCAGGCCGAGGTGCTCGGGGTCCGGCTGCGCGCCCGCGACTAGGTGCACGAGCTTCAGTTGCTTCGCCCGGCGCATCAACGCCCGCGTCAGGGCGAACAGGCCGCGCGCCGCATCGAGCATGTCATCGCCGGCATCGTCCGCATCGGCGCTCGCGCGCGGCGCGATGAGCAGCACGTGCGTCGGCGTCGCCGCGAGCGCGGCGATGGCCTGTTCGTGGTCTTCGAGACTTGTGGGACGTAGCGGCGCCGCGTCGTCGCCGTTCCAGCACAGGCGCGCGATGCGTGTCGCCGTGATATGCGCGGATGCGCGCAGCTGCGGATCGAGCCAGTCCACATCGACAGGCCGGCCGACAAGGAGCAGCTCGTCGACGCGCATCTGCGGCGCCTGCTCCGGCGGCTGCGCCGTCCACACTGGCGCATACAGGCTGCCCGCCAGTTCCCGCGGCACGATGGCGCGGGGCGGAACCGATGTCTCGGCTATCG
>JBOICR010000190.1:0-11856 GCA_050740195.1 Nevskiaceae bacterium
CGCTGATCGCCGGACTGACCGGCATCACGACGGTGGCCGATTTCCGCCGCGCCGACATTGCGCGCGGCGGACAGGGCGCGCCGCTGGTGCCGGCGTTCCACCATTCGGTGTTCGCGTCGGATTGGGAGGCGCGCGCCGTGGCCAACATCGGTGGCATCGCCAATCTCACTGCCCTGCCGGGCGCCGACGCTGCCAGCGTGCGCGGCTTCGACACCGGCCCGGGCAACGGCCTTATGGACGAATGGACGCAGGCACACCAGAAGCAGCCGCTGGACCGCGAAGGGCGCTGGGCCGCCGGCGGCCACGTACACGAGGGCCTGCTGCAGGCGTTGCTGGCGGATCCCTACTTTGCGCGCGCGGCGCCCAAGAGCACGGGACGCGACTACTTCAACCTGGAGTGGGTGCGCGAGCGCTTCCCGAAGCTCGACGAGCTCGCAACGGCCGACGTGCAACGCACGCTGTGCGAACTGACGGCCGCCAGCATCGCGCGGGCCGTGCAGGCTCTGCCGAAGAAGACCGGCTCGCTGTACGTCTGCGGTGGCGGCGCGCTGAACACGTTCCTGATGCGGCGTCTGAAGGAGCTGCTGCCGAACTGCGGCGTCAGCGACACCGGCCGGCTCGGCCTCGCGCCGCGCCTGGTCGAGCCCGCCGCGTTCGCATGGCTGGCGATGCGCACCGTCTCCGGGCTCACCGGGAACCTGCCGGCGGTGACCGGAGCGTCGCGCGAAACGGTACTGGGTGGCGTGTATCGCGCCTAGGCGGCGCTGCTACACCGAGAACGAGTTGCCACAGCCGCAGGTCGTCGCGGCGTTCGGGTTGCGGATCACGAACTGCGCGCCCTGCACGTCTTCCTTGTAGTCGATCTCCGCGCCGAGCAGGTACTGCACGCTCATCGGGTCCACCAGCAGCGTCACGCCGCCACGATCGACGCGCGTGTCGCCTTCCTCCTGGTTCTCGTCGAAGGTGAAGCCGTACTGGAACCCCGAACAGCCGCCGCCAGTCACGAATACGCGCAGCTTCAGGCTCTTGCTGTCTTCCTCGTCCAGCAGCGCACGCACTTTCTGCGCGGCGGCTTCGGTGAACTGCACGGTAGATTCGCTCATCGCCGGGTCTGCTTCAGATCTTGAAGCGGCTCTCCTTGAGTTCTTCGCCGAGCGGCTCGTTGACCGGCTTCTGGTGCGTCAGCGCGGCGATCGCATCGTCGCCTTCGTGCACCATCTGGCCGTTGATCTTGGCGCCGCCGGTCATCTCGATGATCCCATAATAGACGTTGCCGGTGACACGCGCCTTCGCGCCAAGCTGGATGTGCTCGCTGGCGTGGACGTCGCCCGACACCTGGCCGTTGAGCACGATGGTCGGTGCGCGCACGTCGCCCTCGATCACGCCCGTCTCGCTGATCGACAGCATCGCGTTCTTCTCGTTCAGCGCGATCACCTTGCCGACCACCTTGCCATCGATATGCAGGCCGCCGGAGAACCGCACGTCGCCGTGGATCTCCGTCTGACGGCCGATCAGCGTGTCCACTGTCGACACTCCCGGTTTGTCCCCGCTACCCCAGAAATTCCTTGCCATGACCGTTCCTACGTACCCTGGATTTTCGCCCACTCGAACTCGTCTTCGATCTTCGGCACCGCACCGCCGTCGGGCAGCACGGCCACGACTGCGCGCGTGGGCCGGAAGCCGTCGGGGAGGCGGAATTCGCCGCCGAACTCCTCGAAGTACTTGAACGAAAATACCAGATTCTTTTCGCCGCTGAGGATCAGCTCCGACAGGCGGCGCACCTGGGTCTGACCGTTGCCGAGGCCCTGCAGCGAGATTTCGACGCGGCCGGCGATGCGCCGGTCGTGGCGCACCGACTGGATCAGCACCAGGTCGTAGCGGAACACGCCCTCGTTCGCGGTCGGATAGACCTTGAACTCGTAGACGCGCACGCCGGCGCGCGAGGCGTCCGGCGAGACGATGCCGCGGTAGAACGCGACCTGCTCGTGAAGATCGGCCACTTCCTCCTGCAGGCTGCCCAGCGAGGCCTTCACCGTGGCGCAGGCCTGCGCGTCGATGTCGCGCGAGCGCTCCAGGTAGACGATCTGGTCCTTGAGGGTTTCGACCTCGGCGTGCGATTCGCGCAGCTTGGTCGTCAGGTCGCGACGCTCCTCCAGCAGCCGGTCGCGCTCGGTCTGGGCGCGCTCGAAATCGACCACGGTCGTGGCGCGCGTGTAGCTGTACAGGCCCCACGCGCCGACCGCCAGCGCTGCCGCGCCGGCCGCCGTCAGCGCCATCCGCAGGCGCGGACGGTAGGCCTGGATGACGACTTTCTTCACGGCCAGAGCGCGGTGGCGTCGAGGCCGGCGGTTTCGTCGAGCCCGAACATCAGGTTGAAGCACTGCACCGCCTGGCCGGACGCACCCTTCACCAGGTTGTCGATCACGGCCAGGATCACGACGCGCCGGCCGCCGTTCGGGCGGTGCACGGCGATGCGGCACTGGTTGGTGCCGCGCACCGAGCGCGTCTCCGGGTGCGTGCCGGCGGGCAGCACGTCGACGAACGGCTCGCCGGAATACCGCATCTGGTAGAGCGCCTGCACATCGGTGTCGCGCTCGAGGTCGGCGTAGATCGTCGCGTGGATGCCGCGGTTCATCGGCACCAGGTGCGGCACGAACGTGATCGACACCAGCTCGCCGGCAACGGCGCCGAGGCCCTGCTCGATCTCGGCCTGGTGACGGTGGTTGCCGACGCCGTAAGCCTTCAGCGACTCTGCGGCTTCGGAAAACATCGACGTCGCCTTCAGCTCGCGACCGGCGCCGCTCACGCCCGACTTGCAGTCGGCGATCAGCGAGCCCGGCACCGCCAGCTGGTTCTCGACCAGTGGCAGCACGCCGAGCTGCACCGCGGTCGGATAGCAGCCGGGGCAGCCGACCAGCCGCGCGGCCTTGAGCGCGTCGCGATTCGCTTCGGGCAGGCCGTAAACCGCCTCGCCGAGCAGCTCCGGCCGCGCGTGATCGAGCTGGTACCCCTGGCGGAAGCGCGACGGATCCTTGAACCGGAAGTCCGCGGACAGGTCGATCACTTTTACGCCGCGATCGAGCAGCGCCGGCGCGAGCCTCATCGCGGTGCCGTGCGGCGTGGCGAAGAACACGGCCTGGCAGGACGCCAGTGCGTCGGCGTCGGGCTCGCTGAAAATCACGTCGCAACGCCCGCGCAGCTGCGGGAACAGCGCGTCGGCGCGCTTGCCGGCTTCCTGTCGCGACGTCAGCAGGCGCACGCGGGCCTCGGGATGCCGGACCAGAAGGCGCAGCAACTCGGCGCCCGTGTACCCCGTGCCGCCCACGATTCCCACATCGATCATCTGCGCAACCGGCTCCCCACAAGGAGCGGCGATGATAGGCTGTCGGCCCTCCGATTACGAGCGCAGCGCCGCGCGTCCATGCTCTGGCTGAAGGCCTTCCACATCATCTTCATGGTGACCTGGTTCTCGGGCCTGTTCTACCTGCCGCGCCTGTTCGTGTACCACTGCGGCGTCAAGGATGCGACCGGCCAGGGCCGCTTCTGCCAGATGGAGCGCAAGCTGTTCATCGTGATGACCCTCGGCGCGGTCGCGACGTTCGCGTTCGGCGCATGGATAATCTGGCAGGACACCGCACTGCTGGAGGCGCCATGGCTGCGGATGAAGCTGATGCTGGCGCTCGGGCTCGTCGCGTATCACGTCTGGCTGTGGCTGATCCACCGCGACTTCGCCAACTACCGCAACACGCACTCGGCGAAGTTCTTCCGCTGGATCAACGAAATCCCCGCCGCGTTCCTGATCGCGATGGTGCTGCTGGCGGTGCTGAAGCCGACCTGAGCGGCTACTCCATCATCGACTGCAGGTAGTTCTGCAGCCCAACCTTCTCGAGCAGTCCGATCTGCTCCTCGAGCCAGTCGATGTGCGACTCCTCGCTCTCCTGGATCTCGGTCAGCAGGTCACGCGAGACGTAGTCCTGCACTTTCTCGCAATGCGCGATCGCCTCCTTGTACAGGGGGTGAGCTTCCTTCTCGCGCCTGAGATCGCACCGCAGGATTTCCGGCACGTCTTCGCCGATGTAGAGCTTGCCGAGGTCCTGGAAGTTGGGAAGCCCCTCGAGGAACAGGATGCGCTTCGCCAGCTTGTCGGCGTGCTTCATCTCGTCGATCGACTCCTCGTACTCCTTTTTCTCGAGCTTCTTGAGGCCCCAGTTGCCTGTCATTCGCGCGTGCAGGAAATACTGGTTGATCGAGGTGAGCTCGTTCCTCAGCGCGAGGTTCAGGAACTCGAGGACTTTGGCGTCGCCGCGCATGGCTTGTGCTCCCGTGGGTTGCCGGGCGGCGCAGCCGCCGTCCCGTGGTTGTCAGCGCCGAAGTATAGGCGCCAGGCCTTCCGACCGACAGGCTAAGCGTTTGTTTCAGCGGGAATAATTAACGATTCTGCGTGCGATTCGCGTCTGCGACAAAACGCGCCCGCGGGTTACGAGGCGGTCTTGGTCGCGACTTCGTGATGCGCCGCCGGCGACTGCCGGCTCTCGAGCGTCTCGCGCAGCAACTGGTAGGCCTGCGGCACGCACTTGCCGCAGCCGGTGCCCAGGCCAGTGCGCTCGCGCAGGTCGCTGAGCGTGGTCGCACCCTCACCGACCGCGCGCAGGATTTTCTTCTCGGAGACTGCCCTGCATATGCAGATGTACATGTGCCGATGCTAACACAAACCTAAATGAGAACGATTTGCATTTATGGCCGCAGCGGCCTAGGATTTCGCAACCAAACAGGAGAATCATGCTCAAGCGAGTCGGCGGCATCGCGCTTCTGTCCTCCCTTCTGTACGGCGCTGCCACCCTCGCGCAGGAGCCGGTATCGACCGAGGCGCCCACGCCCGCGCCGGTCGAAGCCGCCGCGGCAGCCGACGATGCCGTCGTCGAAATGCCGGCGATCGAGGTGGTCGGCAAGCCGGAGCGCCGGAACACCCTGCCCGGCTCCGCCCAGGTCATCGACCGCGAGACGCTGGACAAGAGCCACGTCATGACGACCAACGAGGCGCTGCGCAAGGCGGCCGGCATCAACGTGCGCGACGAGGAAGGCTTCGGCCTGCGGCCGAACATCGGCATCCGCGGGCTGAATCCGACACGCTCGACCAAAGTGTTGCTGCTCGAGGATGGGATCCCGCTGGCGTTCGCGCCGTACGGCGACAACGCGAGCTACTACCACCCGCCGGTCGAGCGCTTCGACCGTATCGAGATCCTCAAGGGCGCGGGCCAGAACATCTACGGGCCGCAGACCGTCGGCGGCGTCATCAACTACGTGACGCCGGCGCCGCCGGAAGAGCTGACCAGCGGCTTCATGCTGACGGCGGGCAACCGCGAGTACGTCAACGGCCGGGGCCACGTCGGCGGCCGCGGCATGCTGCTCGACTACGTGCGCAAGCAGGGCGACGCCGCGCGCGACAACACGCACTCCGAACTCGACGACGTGAACTACAAGGCCGTGATCGGGCTCGGCGGCGGCCAGGCGCTGACCGCGCGCGCGAACTACTACGCCGAGGATTCGCAGCTGACCTACTCCGGCCTGACCGATGCCGAGTACGCGAACTTCGGGCGCCAGTACAACCCGTTCAAGAACGATTTCTTCGACGCCCATCGCGAGGGCGTCTCGCTGACGCACGAGGCGCCGCTCGGCGGCGCGACGCTGCTGACCAACGTCTACGGCAGCCGCTTCAACCGCGACTGGTGGCGGCAGTCCAGCACGACCACGTTCAATCCGGTCGGCGCCGCCGATCCGCGCTTCGCCGCCTGCCAGCAGGTCGTGACCGATCGCGCGGCGGGCCAGCAGGTCGACCCGGACAGCTGCGACGCCAACATCGGCAACCTGCGCGAGTACTACAGCTATGGCGTCGAACCGAGAGTGAGGCTCGCGCACGAACTGTTCGGCGCCGGCGGCGAGTTCGAGGCGGGGGTTCGGGCGCACTTCGAGGAGCAGGACCGGCTGCAGCGGATCGGCACCGGCGCGACCGCGCGCGACGGCACCCTGGCCGAGAGCAATGAGCGCCTGAACCAGGCGTACTCCGCGTTCGCGCAGAATCGCTTCGCGTTCGGCACCGTGGCGCTGATCCCGGCGCTGCGCGTCGAGCACGTGCGCTACGAGCGCACCAACCGCCTGACGGACGCCCGCGGCGAGACCGAACTCACCGAATGGGTGCCGAGCCTGGGCGCGACCTGGACGCCGACCGGCGCCGCCACGCTGTTCGCCGGCGCGCACCGCGGCTTCGCGCCGCCATCGACGGCCGACCTGATCAACAACAGCGGCGCGACCGTGGATCTCGACGCCGAGCAGGGCTGGAACTACGAGATCGGCGCACGCACGCGCCCGGTGAGCGGCCTGACCGTGGAAGCCACGGCGTTCCTGAATGACTTCCAGCGGCAGATCGCGGTCGGGTCGATCGCCGGCGGCAGCACGCCTCTGGCAACCGGCGAGACGCGCTACGAAGGCGCGGAGCTGCTGGCGCGCGCCGACCTCGGCCGCGTCATGGACAGCACGCACAACCCGTTCGTCGAGCTGGCCTACACCTGGCTGCCGACCGCCGACCAGGAAAGCGCGTTCATCCGGGTGGACACCGGCGCGGCTGTGACCGGCAGCGCCGCCGGCAATCGCCTGCCGTACGCGCCCGAGCACCTGCTGACCGCCGCGATCGGCTACGACCACGTCGCAGGTTTCGACACGCGCCTCGAGGCGGTCTACGTCGGCAGCCAGTTCGCCGATTTCGCCAACACGCGGGACGCCGCCGCCAACGGCACCGGCCAGGTCGGCGAGATCGCCAGCTACACGGTGTGGAACGCGGCGCTGAACTACCGCCTGCCGGCCAGCAATTTCGGCCTGTTCGTCACCGCCAAGAACCTGTTCGACAAGACCTACATCGTCGATCGCACCCGCGGAATCCTCCCGGGCGCGCCGCGGCTCGTGCAGGCCGGCGTCGAGTACACATTCAACTGACTGGAGCCGCCATGAACGCCTTGCGCCTGCTGCTCGTTTCCTCGCTGTTCGCCGTCGCGTCGCTCGCCGTCGCCGCCGATGCACCGACTCCCGAGTTCACGCTGACCATCAAGGATCACAAGTTCGAACCGGCCGAGCTGGTGATCCCCGCCGGCCAGAAAGTGAAGATCAAGGTGATCAATGCCGACCCGACGCCCGAGGAGTTCGAAAGCCACGAACTGAACCGCGAGAAAGTCATCCCGGGCGGCGCCACCGCCTCGATCTTCGTCGGCCCGCTGAAGCCCGGCGCCTACCCGTTCTTCGGCGAGTTCAACCCGAAGACGGCGCAGGGCAAGTTGATCGCCAAATAAGCAGATCAAGGCCCCATCCGATGCTCGGCAGCGCACTGATCGTCTTCCGCGAAGTCCTCGAGGCTGCGCTGGTCATCGGCATCGCCTGCGCGGCTACGCGCGGCGTGCCCACGCGCAACCGCTGGGTCACCGGCGGCATCGCCGCCGGCCTCGCCGGCGCCTGCCTGGTCGCGGCGTTCGCCGAAGCCATCGCCGGCTGGGCCGAGGGCATGGGCCAGGAGATCTTCAACGCCAGCGTGCTGCTCGCCGCGGTCGCGATGCTCGGCTGGCACAACGTCTGGATGGCGCGCCACGGTCGCGAGATGGCGCAGCAGATGAGCGCACTGGGGCAGTCGGTGCTGGCGGGGGCACGGCCGCTCTATGCGCTCGGTGCGGTGATCGCGCTGGCCGTGCTGCGCGAGGGCTCCGAAGTCGTGCTGTTCCTGTATGGCCTTGCCGCCGGCGGTTCGAGCGGGGCCGGCATGCTGGCGGGCGGCGCGATCGGCGTCGCCTCCGGCACGGCGCTCGGCGTGGTGCTGTACCTCGGGCTGCTGCGCGTGCCCACCCGGCATTTCTTCACCGTCACCAGCTGGATGATCCTGCTGCTCGCGGCCGGCATGGCCTCGCAGGCCGCAGGCTTCCTGATCCAGGCTGACTACCTGCCACCGCTCGGCGCGACGCTGTGGGACAGCTCGCACCTGGTCTCGCACGACTCGATCACCGGCGAAGTGCTGCGCACGCTTGTTGGCTACGACGCGCAACCCGCCGGCATGCAGCTGCTGTTCTACGTCGCCACTCTGCTCATGATCGGGGTCGCCATGAAGCTGTACGGGCGACCCGTCGCCGTCGCCCCGCGCATCGCCCTCCCCCTCGTCGTCGCCGCCATGCTGGCGGCGTCGTTCGCCGCGCCGCGTGCCGAAGCCGGCCCGGCCGACAAGGTGTACCGGCCGCTGGTCGAGTACGGCGAGACCGAGATCGAGCTGCGCGCAGGCTACGTCAAGGACGAGCGTGACAGCGTGAACACGACGCAGGCCTACGTTCTCGACTTCGGCCGCGGCGTCACGACCTGGTGGTTCACCGAGGCGGTGCTCGAGATCGAGAAGGAGCCGGGCGCGACGCTCGAGGCCGAGGAACTCGAGTGGGAGAACATCTTCCAGCTGTCCGAGCAGGGCGAGTACTTCGTCGACCTCGGCTTCTTCGCCGAGCTCAAGCTGCCGCTCGAAGTGGAGTACCCCTACGGCCTCGAGCTCGGGCCGATGTTCCAGAACGAGACCGGCCGGCTGACCAACAACCTGAACGTGCTTGCCGAGTGGTCGTTCGGCAACGGCTTCACGACCGCCAACGAGCTCGGCTACAGCGCGCAGACGCGCTGGCGCTCCGACGCGCCGGTCAATTTCGGCGCGCAGGCCTTCGGCGTGGAAGGCGCGCACCTGCTCGGACCGGCGGTGTTCGGCGGTGGCCGCATGGGCGAGCACGGCAAGTTCAAGTGGGACGCTGCGGTACTGGCCGGGCTGACCGACGACGCCGAGGACTGGCGCGTTCGCGCCGAGCTCGAGTTCGAGTTCTAGGGCGACCGCTCGAAGTCTTCCTGGGTCAGCGGCGACACGCCGTACTGCGCGCAGTACTCGCGGTCGCGCTGCTCCAGGAAGAGTTGCCGCCGGCGCACCGTCTCGGCCAGGTCCGGGTTGGTGCGGATTCGCATCTGGGTAACCTCATCCCGGCCGTACTCGCCCGACATCACCGCAGCGACGGTGTCGCGCATCTTGGCGTACAGCTCGCGCACTTCGCGCAGCAGCGTGTTGATCTGCCGCCCGTGCTTGAACGCGGTACGGAATCCTTCCTCCCCGGTCCGCCCGGCGCACAGCTCCGTCTTGCCGTCGCCGCCGCGCGCCGCAGCGTAGGCGCCGGCGGGCGTGCAGAATTCGTTCAGGCCGGTTTCGTAACCCCGGCGCCAGACCTCGACCGGCGGCTCGACGCCGTGCTCCGCGCAGGACTTGCGGTACTCGTCGAACCGGTCGGGCGTCTCGCCACGCGCGCCGTCGGCGCGGCCGACTTCCTCCCACTTGGCCGCCTTGCATTGCTCGGGCGACATCGCCGCGCAGCCGGCCAGCGCCAGCGCTGCCAGCAGCGCGAGCCAGCGGAGCGGGACTGTCGGTATCGGGCTCATGACCGTGAGACCCTGACCAGCGGTTCAAGTTCGTGCAGCGCGGCCTCGTACACCGCGCGCTTGAACGCCACGACTTCCTTCATCGGGTGCCAGTAGTCCACCCACCGCCAGTGGTCGAATTCCGGCGGGCTGCCGAGATCGAACCGCACCGCGCTGTCGGGCGCGCGCAGGCGCAGCGCGAACCACTTCTGCTTCTGGCCGATGCACAGCGGCACGCGGCCCTTGCGCACGAAGCGCTGTGGCAGCGTGTAGCGCAGCCACTCGCGCGTGCCGCCCAGCAGCTCGACGTCGTCCTTCGCCAGGCCGAGCTCCTCGCGCAGCTCGCGGTACAGCGCCTGCTCGGGGCATTCACCGGGATTCAGGCCGCCCTGCGGGAACTGCCAGGCGTCCATGCCGATGCGCTTGGCCCAGGCCACGCGGCCGCCGGTGTCGGCGAGCATGATGCCCACGTTCGGGCGGAAGCCTTCGGCGTCGACCATGGTCGGATTGACTGTACACCCCTTATAGTCGGCGCCGCGATGCGCCTCGCCCTGTTCGACCTCGACCACACGCTGCTCGCCGGCGACAGCGATCACCTGTGGGGCGAGTTCATGATCGAGCAGGGCCTGGTCGAGCGCGACGGCCACAAGCGCCGGAACGACCGGTTCTACGCCGATTACAAGGCCGGCACGCTGGACATCGCCGCCTACACCCGCTTCGCGCTCGAGCCGCTGGTGCGCCTCGGCGCCGCGCACCTGCTGCCGCTGCGCGAGCGCTTCGTCGCCACGGTGATCGACCCGATCATCGCGCCGGCGGCGCCTGCGCTGCTTGAACGCCACCGCATCCAGGGCGACGAGCTGCTGATCATCACTGCGACCAACCGATTCGTGGCCGAGCCGATCGCGCAGCTGCTGGGCGTCGACGAGCTGCTTGCCACTGATCCGCAGCAGGTCGACGGGCGCTACACCGGCGCCATCGCCGGCGTGCCGTGCTACCGCGAGGGCAAGGTGCGCCGGCTCGAACAGTGGCTGAAGGAATACGGCGAGCCCTGCGAGCACATCACGTTCTACAGCGACTCCCACAACGACCTGCCGCTGCTGCGCCACGTGCACAAGCCCATCGCGGTGGATCCGGACGACACGCTGCTCGCGGAAGCCGGCCGCAACGGCTGGCCGATCATCTCGCTGCGGGAGCCCCCGCTCAGCCTGTAGGAACGCCTCGCCGGCGTACCGGCGTTCAGCCGGTGGCCGGACGGTGCGCGAGCGCCTTGCGCAGCGCGTCGTGCAGGCTGCCGTTGGTGGCCAGCGCGCTGCGGGTGCCGTAACCCACCGGCCCGCCGGACAGGTCGGTGAACGTGCCGCCGGCCTCGCGCACGATCACGCTCAGCGCGGCGATGTCGAGGATCCCCACGTCCGACTCGATCACCGCGTCGATCTTGCCGGCGGCCAGGTAGTGGTAGTGCAGGAAATCGCCGTAGCCGCGGATGCGGCTGAGCTTGGGGATCAGCTCGCCGAGCCGCTCCCAGCCCGGTGAGTCGGCCAGCGTCTTGAGGTTGCCGGTGGAAAGCGTCGCCTTGTCGAGCCGCGCCACGTCCGACACCCGCATGCGCTCCGTGCCGCGCCAGGCGCCGCCGCCCTTCACTGCGTGCAACGTCTCGCCCTTGCCCCAGCACGGCGCATGCGACACGCCGAGCACGAGCTCGCCACGACGCATCAGCGCGATCTGCACCGAGAACATCGGATACCCGCGACCGAACCCCTTGGTGCCGTCGATCGGGTCCACCAGCCACACGTACTCGGCGTCGGTGCGATCGGAGCCGGTCTCCTCCCCGTAAAAGCCGTGCCCGCGGAATTTCTTCTTGAGCAGCTTGCGAATCGCAACTTCGGCCGCTTCATCGACCTCGGTCACGGGGCTGGCGTCGGCCTTGTAGCGCACCTTGAACTTGCCGCGAAACGCCTTGCGGATGATGCGGCCGGCCGCGGCGGCGGCCTGCAGCGCGACGTCGAGATGGGCGTCCTTCATGGCCGCGCATGATATCCGCAGGCGCGGCTAGAATGTCCGCGTCCAGGGTGCACGGGAAGCCGGTTCGAATCCGGCACTGCCCCCGCAACGGTGAGTGGAAACATCAGGTTCCGGTCCACTGGCGCAAGCCGGGAAGGCATCGGGATGCCAGAGCCACGAGTCCGGAGACCGGCCCGGGACAGCACGGCGCAGTTGCGCCGCGCTCACCATCGGGCCTGCGGGGACGCAGGCAGGGAGAACCATGAAGACTCATCGATTCATTGTCGCGGCGCTCATCGCCGCGCCGTGCCTGGCGCACGCGCAGCCGCAGGCCACCACGCAGCTCGACACGGTGGTCGTCACCGCCGCCGGCCGCGAAATCCCGGCACGCGA
>JBOICR010000191.1:0-2466 GCA_050740195.1 Nevskiaceae bacterium
CGCCATCTACTCCGTCGGTACGCTCGCGTCCGTGCTGCAGCTGCTGAAGCTGCCCGACGGCACGGTCAAGGTGCTCGTCGAGGGGACGGCACGCGCGAAGATTATCCGCTACACAGACAAGCCCGAATATTTCGAGGCCGAGGTGGAGCGCGTCGCCGAGACAATCGGCGCCAAGGACGAGATCGAGGCGCTGTCGCGCTCGACGGTTTCCCAGTTCGAATCCTACGTCAAGCTCAACAAGAAGATCAGCCCCGAGGTGCTCGGTAACATCAGCCAGATCGAGGACTATTCGAAGCTCGCCGACACCATCGCCTCGCATCTCGCGGTCAAGATTTCAGACAAGCAGGACGTGCTCGAGACCACCACGATCTCGGCCCGGCTGGAGCGCGTCTACACGCTGATGGAATCGGAAATCTCGGTTCTGCAGGTCGAGAAGAAAATCCGCTCGCGGGTCAAGCGCCAGATGGAGAAGACCCAGCGCGAGTACTACCTCAACGAGCAGATGAAGGCGATCCAGAAGGAGCTCGGCGAGCTCGAAGACACGCCGAACGAGATGGAGGAGCTCGGCAAGAAGATCGAGCGCGCCGGCATGCCGAAAGCCGTCAAGGCCAAGGCGACCAACGAGCACAACAAGCTCAAGCTGATGTCGCCGATGTCGGCCGAGGCGACGGTGGTCCGCAACTACCTCGACTGGCTGACCCAGATGCCGTGGCGCCGCCGCACCAAGGCGCACATCGACCTCGAGTCGGCGCAGAAGATCCTTGACCGCGATCACTACGGGCTCGAGAAGATCAAGGAACGCATCGTCGAGTACCTCGCAGTCCAGAGCCGCGTGAAGAAATTGAAGGGCCCGATCCTGTGCCTGGTGGGCCCGCCCGGCGTCGGCAAAACCTCGCTCGGCCGCTCGATCGCCGAGTCGGTCAACCGCAAGTTCGTGCGCATGTCGCTCGGCGGGGTGCGCGACGAGGCCGAAATCCGCGGCCACCGCCGCACCTACATCGGCTCGCTGCCCGGCAAGATCATCCAGAACATGTCGAAGGTGGGCGTGAAGAATCCACTGTTCCTGCTGGACGAGATCGACAAGATGTCGATGGACTTCCGCGGCGACCCGAGCGCGGCGCTGCTGGAAGTGCTCGACCCCGAGCAGAACCACGCGTTCCAGGATCACTACCTGGAAGTCGACTTCGACCTGTCCGACGTGATGTTCGTCTGCACCGCGAACACGACCAACATCCCCAGCCCGCTGCTGGACCGCATGGAGCTGATCCGGCTGCCCGGCTACACCGAGGACGAGAAGCTCAACATCGCGCAGCAATACCTGCTGCCCAAGCAGGTCAAGGCCAACGGCGTGGATGAGGGCGAGCTCGAGATCTCCGAGAGCGCGATCCTCGGCGTCATCCGCCACTACACGCGCGAAGCCGGCGTGCGCAATCTCGAGCGGCACCTGTCGAAGATCTGCCGCAAGGTGGTCAAGGAAGTGATGACCAAGGCCGGCAAGGAAGGCGCCGAGAAGGCGGTCAAGGTCAACGAAAAGAACCTCGAGAAATACCTGGGCGTGCAGCAGTTCCGCTACGGGCGCGCCGAGGAGAAGAACCAGATCGGCCAGGTCACCGGCCTGGCGTGGACCGAGATGGGCGGCGACCTGCTGACGATCGAGGCGGCGCTGGTGCCCGGCAAGGGCAAGCTGACGCAGACCGGCAGCCTCGGCGACGTGATGCAGGAGTCGATCCACGCCGCGCTGACCGTGGTGCGCTCGCGTGCCGCGACGATCGGCATCGACAAGGAGTTCCACCAGAAGCACGACATCCACGTCCACGTGCCGGAAGGCGCGACGCCGAAGGATGGCCCGTCGGCCGGCATCGGCATGTGCACCGCGATCGTGTCGGCGCTGACCGGCATCCCGGTGCGCAGCGACGTCGCCATGACCGGCGAGATCACGCTGCGCGGCGAAGTGCTGCCGATCGGCGGGCTCAAGGAGAAGCTGCTGGCGGCCCACCGCGGCGGCATCAAGACCGTCGTGATCCCGCAGGAGAACGTCAAGGACCTCGCCGAGATCCCGGACAACATCAAGGGCAAGCTGAACATCGAGCCGGTGCGCTGGATCGACGAGGTGTTCAAGCATGCGCTGGAGCGCGTGCCGGAGCCGGCCCCGGCAGATGCCGGCGCTGCCCAGCCGCCCCCGCCGGCGGTCCCCGAGGCGCCCCGGCCGCATTGATTTCACGGCCGAAAAAGCGCTGGCATCCGCGCAAAGGACTCTTTACACTGGCGCCCCCGCGGGCTGGGTCGGCCGCCGGGAGAGGGTGCCGAGGGTGCTTAGCTCAGTTGGTAGAGCGTCGCCTTTACAAGGCGAATGTCGGGAGTTCGACCCTCTCAGCACCCACCAGCTGTTTACTGATTTATTTGGAGTGGTAGTTCAGTCGGTTAGAATACCGGCCTGTCACGCCGGGGGTCGCGGGTTCGAGTCCC
>JBOICR010000192.1:0-2720 GCA_050740195.1 Nevskiaceae bacterium
CTCAAGAACAAGGACCAGGTGCTGGCGCTGCTGCCGCGTGCGGCGCCAGGAGTTGCGCCCGGTCGAGCGCTGGCGATTGCCGTTTCATACCTGCGGGCGCACCCCCTGCATCATCTGAGTCTGGACGGCGTGCGCTTGGTGGTGCTGACCGACCGCTCCGGCGCCAATCGTGTCTACGAGACCGGCACGCTGCGTTTTACCGGTTGGGACGGTGCGTCGGGCGTCACCGACACCGAGGGCGGGCGGTGGCAGCTGCACGAAGACGGGCTGATCGGACCGCAAGGCGCGCGCCTGCCGCGCTACCCCGCGCATCGCGCGTTCTGGTTCGGCTGGCGCGCGGCCTATCCGGACACGGTACTCGTGCGCTGACCCCCGGGGTCGCTCGGCGATGCAACTCCGGGAACTTTTCGCCGTTGCGGAGGGTTTTGCTTCCTGATATGCGCCCGCGCGTGCTGTGGACGATCTGACACGAAACGCGGACCGGCGGCCAGCACGGGTGGACGCGGCGAAGGTCACAATCCTCAGGTTACCGCGGAGCACAGATGACTGTTCTGATTGCGCTGATTTGTGTCGCGGCGCTTGCCTACGCCAACGGCGCCAACGACAACTTCAAGGGTGTCGCCACGCTCTTCGGCAGTGGCGTGTCCAACTACGGCAGGGCACTGAACTGGGCCACGGCGGCCACGGCGGCCGGCTCGATCGCCGCGATCTGGCTGACGGCCCAGCTGGTGGCGGCGTTCAGCGGCAAGCTGTTCGTCTCCCCTCAGACGCTCGCGCTGCCGGGCTTCGGCATCGCGGTGTGCGCGGCCTGCGCCGCGACCGTGCTGCTCGCCACGCGCTTCGGCTTGCCGATCTCCACCACGCACGCGCTGGCCGGCGGCCTGCTCGGCGCCGCCGTCGCCGCGCCGGATTCGGTCGTCGACTGGGCCAGGGCCGGCAAGCAGATCTTCCTGCCGCTGGCCGTCGGGCCGGTGGTGGCGATCGCGGCGGCCATGCTGCTGTACCCGCTGGCCAGCTTCGCTCGCCGCACGCTGCGCATCACGCGACAGACCTGCGTGTGCGTTGACGACGAATGGGTGCCGCAGGCCGGCGGCGCGGCCGCGCTGGGCGGTATCAAGGTCGTGGTCGAAAGCCAGCAGGTATGCCAGGAGCGTTACGGCGGCCATCTCGTCGGCGTGTCGGCGCAGGCGTTGATCGACGGCCTGCACTACCTGTCGGCGGGCGCGGTCAGTTTCGCCCGCGGCGTCAACGACACGCCCAAGATCGTGGCGCTATTCCTGCTCGCGGCACCCGTGGTCGGGGGCGTCGCCGCGTTTCCGGCGGTGGCGTTGGTCATGGCTGCCGGCGGGCTGTTCGGCGCGCGCCGCGTCGCGGAAACCATGTCGAAGAAGATCACCGCGATGAACCCCGGGCAGGGGCTCACCGCGAACCTCATCACCTCGGCGCTGGTGCTGGCGGCCTCGCCGCTGGGCCTGCCGCTGTCGACCACGCACGTGTCCTGCGGCGCGCTGTTCGGCATCGGGGCGGTCACCCGGCAGGCACGCTGGAAAACCATCGCCGGCATCGTCGCCGCCTGGCTGGTGACCCTTCCCCTCGCGGGGGCGCTCGGGGCATGCTGCATGCGTGCCGCCCTGCTGCTGAGCTGATTCCATGGACGATGTGAAGCCCGCTTCGATCACCGACTCGGTCCGCGAGTACTACGGCCGCGTGCTGAAGTCCTCGGCCGACCTCAAGACCAGCGCCTGCTGCCTCGCGGAAACCCTGCCGCCGAACGTGATCGCGGTTTTGAAGGACGTGCACGACGAGGTCAAGGAACGCTTCTACGGCTGTGGCTCGCCAATTCCACCGGCGCTCGAGGGCCTGACGGTGCTGGACCTGGGCAGCGGCTCGGGGCGCGACTGTTACGTGCTCAGCAAGCTGGTCGGTCCGCGCGGCCGCGTCATCGGCCTGGACATGACCGACGAGCAGCTCGCGGTCGCGCGCAGGCACCAGGATTGGCATGCCAGGAAGTTCGGCTGGGCCAACACCGACTTCCGCCAGGGCTACATCGAGGACCTCGCCGGCGCCGGCATCGCCGACGCGTCGGTGGACCTCGTCATCAGCAATTGCGTGATCAACCTGTCGCCGGACAAGCCGCGCGTGTTCCGCGAGATCTTCCGTGTGCTGAAGCCCGGCGGCGAGCTGTACTTCTCCGACGTGTTCGCCGACCGCCGCATCCCGCACACGCTGGCGCAGGACCCCGTGCTGCTGGGCGAGTGCCTCGGCGGTGCCCTCTACCTCGAGGACTTCCGCCGCGTGATGGCGCAGGCCGGCTGCCGCGACGCGCGCGTCGTCGCCAGCGCGCCGCTGGCGCTCAACAACGCCGAGCTCGAGCGCAAGGCCGGGTTCATCCGTTTTTCGTCGGTGACGATCCGCGCCTTCAAGCTCGACCTCGAGGACCGCTGCGAGGACTTCGGCCAGGTCGCGACGTACGCCGGCTCCATTGCGGAGCACCCGCATGCTTTCGACCTCGACGATCACCACCTTTTCGAGCGTGGCAAGCCCATGCTGGTCTGCGGCAACACCGGGGACATGATCTCGAAGACGCGCTACGCGCCGCACTTCCGCGTGACCGGCGACAAGTCGGTGCACTACGGCCTGTTCGACTGCGGGCCGGCCGCGACCGCGCCCTCGGGCGGCGGCGCCAAGGCGGGGTGCTGCTGACATGGCCGGCGTACGGG
>JBOICR010000193.1:0-12788 GCA_050740195.1 Nevskiaceae bacterium
ACACCCACGGCCACGAAGCCGGCGACGCGGTGCTGAAGTCGGTGGCCCAGCGCTGCCGCAACGTCCTGCGGGCGGAAGACACCATCGCGCGCAAGGGCGGCGACGAGTTCATCGCGATCCTGCACGGCGTCGATGGCCAGGCATCCGCCCTCGCCCTGGCCCAGCGCATCATCGACACGCTGTCCGTGCCGGTGAATTACAACGGGCAGCCCGTGCGCGTCGGTGCCAGCATCGGCGTGGCGGTGTTCCCCGAGCATGCGCTCACCGCCGACGACATGATCCGGGCGGGCGACGTGGCGATGTACGAGGCCAAGCGCGCCGGCGCGAACCAGGCGCGGATCGCCGCGCCGCTGGCGCCTCAGGCCTCGGCGTAGCGGCGCCAGTCGCCGACCCAGCGCCGCACCAGCTGCGCCGCGGCGACCGGCTCGCCCTTGAGCCAGCGGTCCGCCAGCGCCTGCAGCGCCGGCACGCGCGGCGCGTCGCGCACGGGATCGGCCAGGCGAAAGCCCATCTCGCCGGTCTGACGGTTCCCCAAAAGTTCGCCCGGCCCGCGCAGCTCCAGGTCGCGCTGCGCGATGGTGAAGCCGTCCTGGGTCTGGCGCAGCACGTCGAGCCGCGCGCGCGCGTTCTCCGACAACGGCGGCGCGTACAGCAGCACGCACTGGCTGTCGCCGGTGCCGCGGCCGACGCGGCCGCGCAGCTGGTGCAGCTGGGCCAGTCCCAGGCGCTCGGCGTTGTCGATCACCATGATCGTCGCTTCGGGCACGTCGACGCCGACTTCGATCACCGTGGTCGCGACCAGCAGCTGGAGGTCGCCGCGCTTGAACGCCTGCATCTGCGCGTCCTTCTGCGCCGGCTTCAGCCGCCCGTGGACGAGACCGACTTTGACCGCGGGCAGCTCGGTGCGCAGGCGCTCGGCCATCGCCTCGGCGGCTTGCGCCTCGAGCACGTCGGATTCCTCGATCAACGTGCAGACCCAGTAGGCGCGCCGGCCGGCGCGGCAGGCCTCGCCGATGCGGGCCAGCACCTCATCGCGGCGCTGGCCGTTGATCGCGACCGTCGTGATCGGCTTGCGCCCCGGCGGCAACTCGTCGATCACGGACACGTCGAGGTCGGCGTAGAGCGTCTGCGCCAGCGTGCGCGGGATCGGAGTCGCCGTCATCACCAGCTGGTGCGGCGACAGCCCGGCGGGCGCCTTGTCGCGCAGCGCCATGCGCTGCTGCACGCCGAAGCGGTGCTGCTCGTCGATGACCACCAGTGCGAGGCGGTCGAACTGCGCCTGCTCCTGGAACACGGCGTGCGTGCCGACGATGACCTGGGCCGTGCCGTCGGCGATCGCCGCCAGCGCGTTCTTGCGCTTTGCCTTCGCCAGCCCGCCCTTGAGCAGGCACAGCGTCACGCCGAGCTTGCGGAACCACTGCGACAGGTTGTGCGCGTGCTGCTCGGCCAGCAGCTCCGTCGGCGCCATCAGCGCCGCCTGTGCGCCGGAGCGCACGGCGGCGAGCATCGCCGCGGCCGCGACCACGGTCTTGCCCGAACCGACGTCACCCTGCACCAGCCGCATCATCGGCGAGGCCCGGCGCAGGTCGGACGCAATCTCGCCGCACACGCGGCGCTGCGCGCCGGTCAGCTTGAACGGCAGCACGCGCTCGAGTTCGTGCGGCGGGCCCGCGGCCCCGAGCGCCGGCGCGTTGTGCGCGCGCACCCGCGCTCGCAGCACGCGCATGCACAGCTGGTGCGCCAGCAACTCCTCGTCGATCAGGCGCTGCTGCGCCGGGTGTGTGCCGGCCAGCAGCCGCTGGGCGTCGTCGTCGCTGACCGGCGCGTGGATCACGCGCAGCGCGTCCAGCGTTGCCGGGCCGGTCAGGCCCGGCAGGCGCAGCGCAAGGCCGGGATCGGTTGCGCCGATCGCCAGCGCCTGCTGGATCAGGCCGCGCAGGCGCTGCTGCGTCACGCCGGTGGTCAGCGGATAGCCCGGCGTCAGCGCCGTATCGGCGGCCAGAGCGTCCTGCGAGGCCGCGATCCGGTACTCGGGGTGCACCAGCTCCGGCCCGCGCGTGCCGATGCGCACGACGCCGTAGGCGCGTACCCAGGCGCCGGGCGCGAACGCCTGCGCCTGCGTGTTGTTGAAGTGGAAGAAGCGCAGCGCGGCCCAGCCCGCGCCGTCGCTGACCGACACGCCGAGCATGCGCCGTCCCGGGTAGACGACTTTGGCCTGCTCGACCCGCGCCCGGATGAGGGCCGGCGCGCCGTCCTTCAGCTCCGAAAGCGGCGTGAACCGCCGGCGATCCTCGTAACGCAGTGGCAGGTGAAACAGCAGCTGCTCGACGCGCTCGATTCCCAGTGTGCGCAGTCGCGCCGCCAGCGCGGGCCCGGCGCCGCGCAGGTACTGGACTGGCGTATGGAGCGTGCGCGTCGCGCGTGACGCGCCAGCGCGCGGCGCGGCGGGCGCTTCAGTCAAGCACGAGGACGGCGTCGGCCTCGACGGCAGAGCCCTTGGGCAGCGCCGCGACGCCGACCGTCGCGCGCGCGGGGTACGGCTTGCTGAAGTACTGCGCCATGATCTCGTTGACCTTGGCGAACTGGCCGAGGTCGGTCATGTAGATGGTGATCTTCGAGGCATGCGCCAGCGAGCCGCCGGCGGCCTTGGCGACCGCGGCGAGGTTCTTGAACACCTGGTGGACCTGCTCCTCGATGCCGCCGCCGACCAGCGCCATGGTCTTCGGATCGAGCGGGATCTGGCCCGACAGGTAGACCGTCTTGCCGCAGGCGATCGCCTGCGAGTAGGTGCCGATGGCGCCGGGCGCCTCGTCGGTGTGGACTGGCTTGCGGGACATGAATCCTCCTTGTGTGATTACGTGCGCGTGACCCTGGCCACGACCGGCAGGCCGCGCAGGCGCCGCATGATACGCGCCAGGTGCACGCGGTTCTTGACCGTGAGCAGGAAGCGCATGTCGGAGGCGCGGGTGTCGACCTTCTCGGCCATCTGCACGTTTTCGATGCTGGACTCGGCCGCCGAGATCTCCGCGGCGATGCTGGCGAGCACGCCGCGACGGTTCTCGCCCTTCACGCGCAGCTCGGCGAGGAAGTCGCCTTCGACGTTTTCGCCCCAGACCAGCGGGATCCAGTCCTGCGCCGCGCCCTTGCGCGGCTGCGCCACGGCGCACTCGATGCGATGGATCACGATGCCGCGACCGACACTGACGTGGCCGCGGATGTCGTCGCCCGGCACCGGGCGGCAGCACTTGCCGTAGTCCACCACCAGGCCTTCCGTACCCTCGACCGCGAGCGGCGTTGCGTCGGGATCGCCCGCCGCCATCGGCGCCACCGTGACGCCGGCCGGCATGAACTGGCGCGCCACCAGCGGCGCCAGGCGCTGGCCCAGGCCGATCGACAGGTATAGCGGCTCGAGCTCCGCGAGCCCGTAGACCTTCAGCACCGCGGTGGCGGTCTCGTTCTTCAGCGCGGTCAACGGCACCTTGAGCTCGCGCATGGATTTCTCGAGCAGGCGCCGGCCCAGGCGGATCGCCTCGTCCTCTCGCTGGTTCTTCAGAAAGCTGCGGATGCGATGGCGCGCCTTGGCGGTCTTGACGAAGTTCAGCCACGCCGCGTTCGGCCGCGCCGAGGTGGCGGTGATGATCTCGACTGTCTGGCCGTTGCGCAGCGGCGTGTTCAGCGGCTCGAGGTGCTGGTCGATCCGCGCGGCGACGCAGCGGTCACCGAGCTCGCTGTGGACGGCGTAGGCGAAATCGACCGGCGTGGCGCCGCGCGACAGGCGGCGGATCTCGCCCTTGGGCGTGAAGACGTAGACCTCGTCCGGGAACAGGTCGACCTTGACGCTCTCGACGAAGTCGAGCGCCGCCGAGCCGCCCTGCATCTCGAACAGCTGGCTGAGCCACTCGCGCGCGCGCACCTGCGGCGCGGTGTGCTCGCCGCCCTTGTCACCGAGCTTGTACTGCCAGTGTGCGGCGATGCCGCTTTCGGAAATGTGGTGCATGTCGCGCGTGCGGATCTGCACCTCGATCTTGCGGCCCTTGGGCCCGACGCAGGTGGTATGCAGCGACTGGTAGCCGTTGACCTTCGGGTTGGCGATGTAGTCGTTGAACATCTCGGAGATCGGCTTGTAGACGTGGTGCACGACCCCGAGTGCCCGGTAGCTGTCGTCGAGCTTCGACACGATGACGCGGAAGCCGAGCAGGTCCATCACGTCCGGCAGCCGCAGGCGGCGGCGCCGCATCTTCTGGTACAGGCTGTAGAGGTTCTTCTGCCGGCCGACGACGCTCGCGCCGATGCCCTCCTCCCGCAGCGCTTTCGACAAGCGCTCCTCGATCTCCTTGACCACCGACTTGGCGTCGCCAAGCTGCGACTTCACCGCCTGTTCGAACACCAAATAGCGCCTCGGGTACAGGTTCACGAACGCGAGGTCCTCGAGTTCGGTGCGCACCGTGTGGATGCCGAGGCGCTGCGCGATCGGCGCGTAGATCTCGAGCGTCTCGCGCGCGATGCGGCGCCGGCGCAGCGCGTCCATGTGCTCGAGCGTGCGCATGTTGTGCAGCCGGTCGGCGAGCTTGATCAGGATCACGCGCAGGTCCTGCGTCATCGCCAGCAGCAGCTTGCGGAACGACTCGGCCTGCACTTCGGCGCGGGTCTGGCCCTCGACCTTCTGGAACTTGCTGACACCGTCGACGAGCTGCGCGACGTCGGCGCCAAACTGCTTGCCGATCTCGTCCTTGGAGGTCGGCGTGTCCTCGATCACGTCGTGCAGGATCGCGGCGATCAGCGTGGTGTGGTCGAGCCGCATCTCGGCCAGGATCCGGGCCACCGCCATCGGGTGGTAGATGTACGGCTCGCCCGACGTGCGCTGCTGGCCCTGGTGCAGCCTGGCGCCGAACTCGTAGGCGCGGCGCACGTCGGCGATCGCCTGCGCCGGCAGGTATTCCTCGAGCACGCGCGTCAGCGGCTCGATGCCGTACTCGCGCGCCACGCGCTGCGTGCGGATCGCCTGGCCGATGCGCTGGATGGGGGCCGGAAGTTCCATGGCCGAATCAGTATAGGCCCGCATCCGCCGGTCCCAAAAAGAAAACCCGGCGCGGGGCCGGGTTCTTTCGACGCTGCGACCGTTACAGGTCGAAGCTCGGATCGAGCGCTTCGAGTTCGACCTTCGGCGCCTGGATCGCCGGCAGGTCGGCCTCCTCGAGCACCTTCCGGTCGACCAGGCCGTCGGCGATCTCGCGCAGCGACAGCACCGTGGACTTGTGGTTGCCCCAGGGCAGCTTGGCCTCGGCGCCGCGGGCCAACTGGCGCGCGCGCTTGGCGGCAACCAGCGTCAGCTCGAACTGGTTGCCGATCTTTTCCAGGCAGTCTTCAACGGTGACTCGGGCCATGACACAACATCCGGGGAACGCGAAGGGCGCGTAGTTTACTCAACGCCGGGGGGTCTGTATAGCGCCCGTCCTGCTACAAAATTAACTTCTTAATCAATGCGTTATGTCTTATTTCCTGGGTCGGCCGAGTCAGGCGCCGGGCGACGAAGATCGAGACGAGCTCGCTCATCGCCTGTTCGAAGTCCTTGTTCACGATCAGGTAGTCGTAATACTCGTAGTGCGACATCTCGCGGCGGGCCAGGTCGAGCCGCTGGCGGATGGCGTCCTCGGAGTCCTGCTTGCGTGCGCGCAACCGCTGCTCAAGCTTGGCCATCGACGGCGGCAGGATATAGATGCCGACGGCGCCGGGCATGTGCTGCCGGATCTGGCGGGCGCCCTGCCAGTCGATGTCCAGGATCACGTCGCGGCCGGTCGCGAGGCGTTGCTCCGTGCGCGCCCGCGCCGTGCCGTAGTGCTGGCTGTAGATCGTCGCGTGCTCGAGGAACTCGCCGCGCTCGATCATCGCCTCGAACGCCGGACGGTCGATGAAGTGGTAATGCACGCCGTTCTGCTCGCCAGGCCGCGGCGCACGCGTCGTGTGCGAAACCGAAATCTCGGCCGTGATGCCGGCCTTGGCGAGCGCGTCGATCGACGCACGCGTCAGGCTGGTCTTGCCGCCGCCCGAGGGCGCGGAAACGACGAAGAGGCCGCCCGGGGGCTTGTTCACAGGGCGACTACTCTGCCATAGCGAGTGCCGCCTGCAACCCGCACCCAGCCTTCCTCACGCAGTCCCGGCGGTTCTACTCGACGTTCTGCACTTGCTCGCGCAACTGTTCGATCGTGACCTTGATCTCGACGGCCAGGCGCGTGGTCTCGGCGTCCTGCGACTTCGACGACAAAGTGTTCGCCTCGCGGTTCAACTCCTGCATCAGGAAGTCGAGGCGCCGGCCGACCGCGTCCTGCCGACGCAGCGTCTGGCGCACCTCGGTCAGGTGCGCCGCCAGGCGCGACAGCTCTTCGTCGACGTCGAGCCTTTGAGCCGCTAGCACGACTTCCTGCTCGAGTCTCGCTGGATCGACCTCCACGCCCAGTTCGCGGCAGCGCGCGCGCAGCTTTTCCACCCACTGCGTGCGCACCTGCGGCAGGCGCGAGCGCACGGCGGAGACGTGCGTTTCGATCGCGCCGCAGCGCTCCAGCAGGTAGTCGCTGACGCGTGCGCCTTCGCGCTCGCGCGTGGCCGTGAAGTCCTCGGCTGCGCGGTCGAGCAGCTCGAGCGCTGCCGCCAACAGCGGCGCGGTATCGGTCGACTCGGCCCGCACGACGCCGGGCCAGGACAACAGCCGCACCGGGTCCGTCGGGGCGACGGCAATGCCCGAGCGCTTCACGGTTTCGACGGCATCGTGCAGCTGGCGCAGGGTGCCCGCGTCGAGCGCCACGGCCGCCTGTGCGCCTTCGCGCGAATAGCGCAGCCCCGCCTCGACCTTGCCGCGCGACAGGCGCGTGCCGAGGCGCTGGCGCGCCTCGTTCTCGATCGCGCGCAGCTCGTCCGGCAGGCGCAGCGACAGGTCGAGGTAGCGGTGGTTGACCGAGCGCAGCTCCCAGGCCAGCCGCCCCCACGGGCCCTGGGCCTCGGCGCGCGCGTACCCCGTCATGCTGCGGATCATGATTTTCCCCCGACGCCGGCGATTCTACACGGGGGGGAGAGGTCGTCTAGACTTCTCGTTGCGCCTGCGAGGCGCTCCTACAGGCCGCGCCCGAGGGCGCGGAGCCATCGATGACGTCCCCGACGACGCTGCTGTACGAGGTGCGAGATCGCATCGCGGTCCTGACCCTGAACCGGCCGGAACGGCTCAACGCGATCGGCGAGCACACCGGACGCGAGCTGCGTGAAGCGGTCGCGCGCGCCAACGCCGACGATGCGGTGCACGTGATCGTGCTGAAGGGCGCCGGCAAGGCGTTCTGCGCCGGCTACGACCTGAAGGATTTCGCCGAGGGCGAGTCGCCGTGGAACCAGCCGATGCCGTGGGACCCGATGGTCGACTTCCGGATGATCAAACAGAACACCGACGACTTCATGAGCCTGTGGCGCTCGTACAAGCCGACGATCGCGCAGGTACACGGCTACGCGGTCGCCGGCGGCAGCGACATCGCGTTGTGCTGCGATCTCGCGGTGATGGCCGAGGATGCGAAGATCGGGTATCCGCCGGCGCGCGTGTGGGGCTGCCCGACCACGGCGATGTGGGTTTACCGGCTCGGCGCGGAGAAGGCCAAGCGCATGCTGCTGACGGGCGACCTGGTCGACGGGCGCGAGGCCAGGGCGATGGGCCTGGTGCTCGACGCGGTGCCGGCGGCGCGGCTCGAAGCGCGCGTGCTGGAGCTCGCGCAGCGCATGGCGGGTGTACCGAAGAACCAGCTGATGATGCAGAAGCTGATGGTGAACCAGGCCTACGAGAACATGGGCCTGGCGGCGACGCAGATGTTCGCGACGCTGTTCGACGGCATCACGCGCCATTCGCCCGAGGGCCAGTGGTTCCGCGCCTACGCCGCCGAGCACGGTTTCCACGAGGCGGTGCGCCTGCGCGACAGCGGCGAACCGATTCCGGGCAGCCGCCCGACTCCGAAATGAACGCGCCCAAATGAAAAGGGCGGCTTGCGCCGCCCCAATTTTTACTTCGATCCCTACCGCTTCTTGCTTTTGGATTTCTTTGCTTTGCGCTTCTTAGCCATCTGCTTCTCCCCTTCCGAGTGAAAGAAAGACCTTTCCCGCACCTTCGGCGAATCGAACTGCGTTCACCGTAATTGGAATTTGAACGATTGAAAACGAAATATCAACTGCGACCGCGCGCGCGTTCGACAAATTTCGTGCCAGTTGCGCATGTGTGCGCTCTGATCGCGCTTGCAATCACCGGCATTTCGTGCGCGAGCGAGCTGTCACGCGACACTTTTTTGCGCTACGAAATCGTCGCAACGCATCCGCACGACGTCGCGTCGTTCACGCAGGGCCTCGTGGTGCATGACGGGAAGATCATCGAGAGCAGCGGTCGGTTCGGGCACTCCGCGCTCGTGTTGCGCGACATCGCGAGCCCCGCGCCGCTGAAGCGGCAGGCGCTGCCGCGCGAGCAATTCGGCGAAGGCGTCGCCGGCGATGGCCGCCGCTTCGTGCAGCTCACCTGGCAATCAGGCCTTGCGCACGTCTACGACCTCGCGCTGCGGCGCATCGGGCAGCTCAAGTACGACGGAGAAGGCTGGGGGCTGACGTACGACGGCCAACGCTGGCTGATGAGCGATGGCTCGAGCCGAATCGTCGCGCGCGACCGCGAGACTTTCGCAGCGCTCGGCAGCATCCAGGTGACAGACCGTGGCCGCCCGCTGACGCAGCTCAACGAACTCGAGTTTGCGCGCGGCAGGCTCTACGCCAACGTCTGGCACGCGGACCGGATCGCGGTGATCGATCCCGCCAGCGGCGTTGTGCAGGCCTGGCTGAACCTCGGCGCCCTGCAGCGCGGCTTTGCCCGGCCTGCCGGCTGGGACGAGGCCGAGCATGTGTTGAACGGCATCGCGTTCAACCCGGCCAACGGCCACTTCTTCGTGACCGGCAAGTGCTGGCCGGTGCTGTTCGAAATCCGGCTGCTGGAAGGCGGATGATCCCGCTCAAGGACGACAACCCGACCGGCACTACACCGTTTGTGAACTACCTGCTGCTCGCGGGCTGCGTGTTCGTGTTCCTGTGGCAGCTGTCGCTCGGCGAGCGGATCCAGGGCGCGATCTACGCCTATGGGCTGATCCCCGACGTGCTGCTCGGCGATGCACGGCTGCCGCCGGAACTGCGCGTGGTGCCGGCGTGGGCCACCGTGTTCACGTCGATGTTCCTGCACGGTGGAGGGATGCACCTGATCGGCAACATGCTCTACCTTTGGATCTTCGCGGACAACGTGGAGGACCGCCTCGGCCATGGGCGCTTCCTGATGTTCTACGCGCTGTGCGGCATCGCCGCGGCAATGGCGCAGGCGCTGCCGGATCCGCAATCGCAGATCCCGATGGTCGGCGCCAGCGGCGCGATCTCGGGCGTGCTCGGCGCCTACGCGTTGATGTTCCCCCGCGCCCATGTGCTCGTGCTGGTTCCGCTCGGCTTCCTGACGCAGTTGGTGCGGCTGCCGGCGCTGCTCGTGCTCGGGCTGTGGTTCGCGATGCAACTGTTGTCCGAGATGTTCGCGCCGCCCGGCGCCGGCGTCGCGTTTCGCGCGCATATCGGCGGCTTCGCCGCCGGCATGGTGCTGCTGCCCGTATTCCGTCGCCGCTGAACGCGGTCTGGTAACGCCGCTTACGCGCGGCCCGGTGTAGAGTCGGCTCGGAAGTTTGCCGGAGCGCTGTCATGCAACTGACCCACGAGCACAAGGAGCTGTACCGCACCGCCAAGCGCTTCGTCGAAGAAGAGCTCAATCCGCACGTCCAGGACTGGGAAGAAGCTGGGATCTGGCCGGCGCGCGAGGTGCTGAAGAAGCTCGGCGCGCTCGGCATGCTCGGCATCAGCAAGCCGGCCGAGTACGGCGGGCTCGGACTCGACTACTCGTATTCGGTGATGTTCGCGCAGGCGCTGGGCAACTGTCATTGCGGCTCGGTGCCGATGGGCATCGGTGTGGTCACCGACATGGCGACGCCGGCGCTGTCGCGCTTCGGCACGCACGAGCTGAAGAAGGAATACCTCGAGCCGGTGATCAAGGGCGAGCAGGTCTGCTCGGTCGCGGTGTCGGAGGCCGGCGCCGGCTCGGATGTCGCCAGCATCAAGACCCACGCGCGCAAGGACGGCGGCGACTACGTCATCAACGGCTCCAAGATGTGGATCACCAACGGCACGCAGTCGGACTGGGCCTGCATGCTGGTCAACACGTCCGAGGGCAAGGTCCACCAGAACAAGTCGCTGATCATTGTGCCGCTCGATGCGAAGGGCGTAGACCGCAAGACCAAGCTCGACAAGCTCGGCATGCGGGCTTCCGACACGGCGATGATCTTCCTCGACAACGTGCGGGTGCCGCGGCGCAACCTGATCGGCACCGAGGGCATGGGGTTCATGTACCAGATGCTGCAGTTCCAGGAAGAGCGGCTGTTCGGCGCCGCGACCAGCATCGACTCGATGACCAACGTCATTGCAGAGACGGTCGACTACGCGCGGCAGCGCCAGGCGTTCGGCCAGAGCATCCTCGACAACCAGTACGTGCACTTCCGCCTGGCCGAGTTGAAGACCGAGGTCGAGGCGCTCCGCGCGCTGGTCTACCACGCGTGCGAGGAGTACATCGCCGGCCGCGATGCAACGATGCTCGCGTCGATGGCCAAGCTGAAGGCCGGCCGCCTCTCGCGTGAAGTGACCGACGGTTGCCTGCAGTTCTGGGGCGGCCAGGGCTATATGTGGGAGACGCACATCGCGCGCGCGTACCGCGACTCGAGGTTGATGTCGATCGGCGGCGGCACCGACGAAATCATGCTCGGCATCATCTGCAAGCTGCTCGGCACACTCCCCGGCAGGCGCAAGGACAAGGACGCGGAACAGAAGGCCGCCTGACGTTCCGGCGGCGCAAATGAAAAACCCCCGGCCTTGCGGCCGGGGGTTTCGCATTTGGAGCCTGGCGATGACCTACTTTCACATGGCGGGGCCACACTATCATCGGCGCAGAGTCGTTTCACTTCGGTGTTCGGGATGGGAACCGGTGGGACCAACTCGCTAAAGTCGCCAGGCAAACTGGCATGGAAGAAAGCCCGACAGCGGCTCAATTCCAAATAGAGTCAGGTCTGTAGTCAGTTATTTGTAAGGCTTCATTTTGCGCTCAATGCCATCAGTGAATGACTGCATGAAGCGAACTCTCGTGGTCTTCCGCATGCGGAGGATTTGAGAGTTATATGGTCAAGCCTCACGGGCAATTAGTACGCGTCAGCTTTGCGATTGCTCGCTTTACACATCGCGCCTATCAACCCCGTAGTCTACGGGGGCCCTACAGGGTGGTTAAACCACCAGCGAGATCTAATCTCAGGGGGGGCTTCACGCTTAGATGCTTTCAGCGTTTATCCCGTCCGTACATAGCTACCCGGCGATGCCATTGGCATGACAACCGGTGCACCAGGGGTACGTCCAACCCGGTCCTCTCGTACTAAGGTTAGCTCCCTTCAAATCTCGAACGCCCACGGCAGATAGGGACCGAACTGTCTCACGACGTTCTGAACCCAGCTCGCGTACCTCTTTAATTGGCGAACAGCCAAACCCTTGGGACCTGCTACAGCCCCAGGATGAGATGAGCCGACATCGAGGTGCCAAACTCCTCCGTCGATGTGGACTCTTGGGAGGAATCAGCCTGTTATCCCCGGAGTACCTTTTATCCGTTGAGCGATGGCCCTTCCATACAGAACCACCGGATCACTTAGACCGTCTTTCGACTCTGCTCGACTTGTTTGTCTCGCAGTCAGGCTGGCTTATGCCTATGCACTCAAGAGCGCGATTTCCGACCGCGCTGAGCCAACCTTCGCACTCCTCCGTTACTCTTTGGGAGGAGACCGCCCCAGTCAAACTACCCGCCATGCAATGTCCCTGACCGTGATTAACGATCGAGGTTAGAACTCCGAACTCACCAGGGTGGTATTTCACTGACCCCTCCATCTCGGCTAGCGCCGAAACTTCATAGGGTCCCACCTATCCTACACAGGCGAATTCAAAGTCCAGTGCAAAGTTGTAGTAAAGGTTCACGGGGTCTTTCCGTCTTGCCGCGGGAACACAGCATCGTCACTGCGATTTCAATTTCACTGAGTCTCGGATGGAGACAGTAGGGCTGTCGTTACGCCATTCGTGCAGGTCGGAACTTACCCGACAAGGAATTTCGCTACCTTAGGACCGTTATAGTTACGGCCGCCGTTTACTGGGGCTTCGATCAAGAGCTTCGCCTTACGGCTGACCCCATCAATTAACCTTCCAGCACCGGGCAGGCGTCAGACCCTATACGTCCACTTTCGTGTTTGCAGAGTCCTGTGTTTTTGATAAACAGTCGCAACCCTCTCTTCACTGCGACCCGTTTCAGCTCCAGCTGTACGCCTTCACTTACAACGGGCGTGCCTTATCCCGAAGTTACGGCACGATTTTGCCGAGTTCCTTCATCCGAGTTGTCTCAAACGCCTTAGGATACTCTCCTCGCCCACCTGTGTCGGTTTGGGGTACGGATTCCTGTTGCCTGAAGCTTAGAAGCTTTTCTTGGGAGCGGGGTCTCAATCACTTCAGCCCTAAAGGGCCTCGTCGTCACATTTCAGCAATAATCTCCCGGATTTGCCTAAGGAGCACTCCTTAACGCTTAAACCACCATCCAACAGGTGGATTGCCTAACCTTCTCCGTCACCCCATCGCAGTAACAGCAAGTGCTGGAATATTAACCAGCTTTCCATCGACTACGC
>JBOICR010000194.1:0-5237 GCA_050740195.1 Nevskiaceae bacterium
TGCACTTGATGCCCGAACCCTTCTGGTTGATGATCGTGTCGATCGCGAGCGCGGTCTTGCCGGTCTGGCGGTCGCCGATGATCAGCTCACGCTGGCCGCGGCCGATCGGCACCATCGCGTCCACGGCCTTGTAGCCGGTCTGCACCGGCTGGCTGACGCTCTTGCGCGCGATCACGCCCGGCGCGACTTTCTCGATCGGGCTCTGCCCGGTCGCCTTGATCGCACCCTTGCCGTCGATCGGGCGGCCCAGCGCGTCGACCACGCGGCCCAGCAGTCCCTCGCCGACCGGCACTTCGAGAATGCGGCCGGTGGTCTTGACCGTGGCGCCTTCGGACAAGTGCTTGTAGTCGCCGAGAATCACCGCGCCGACCGAATCGCGCTCGAGGTTCAACGCCAGGCCGTAAGTGGGATTGCCTGTAGAAGCGGGCGGGAACTCGAGCATCTCGCCCTGCAGCGCGTCGGACAGGCCGTGCACGCGGACGATGCCGTCCTGCAGCGACACGATCGTGCCGGTGTTGCGCGCCTCGGTCGTCGCCTCGAAATTCTTGATGCGGGACTTGATGAGGTCACTGATCTCGGAAGGATTCAATTGCATGTCTGTTGTCCGTTAAAACTACAAGAAGAATTTCGCGCAGAGACGCGGAGAACGCCGAGAAAAGAAATTCTTATTCTCTCTCTGCGTTCTCTGCGTCTCTGCGCGAAACATTCGTTTCTTTCCTTACGCCGTGAGCGCCTGGCGCAGCCGCGCCAGCTCGCCCGAAATGCTGCCGTCGATGATCGTGTCGCCCGCGCGGATCTGCGCGCCGGCAATCAGGCTCGGGTCCGTCTTCCACTCCACTTTCACGTCGCGATTCAGCTTCTTCTGCACCGCCGCCACCAGCGCCTGCTGCTGGGCCGCGTCCACCGGCACGGCCGAGACGATCTCCACGTCCACGCGGCGCTCGTGCTCGGCACGCAGCGCCTCGTACTGCTCGGCGATCATGGGCGCCAGCTTCAGGCGGCCGTACTCGGACAGCAGCCGCAGCAGGTTCTTGGCCTGCTCGGTTGCCTTGGGGCCCATCGCCTGGATCAGCACGTCGGCCAGCTGGCCGCGGCCGACCGCCGGATGGCCGATCGCCGCGGCGACCGACTTGTCGCGCACCGCGCCGGCGAGGCCGGCCAGCAGCGCCGACCAGTCGGCCAGCCCACCGGCCGCAGCGCGGCCGGCACCGGCTTCCTGCTCGTCCCGCGCCAGCTCGAACACAGCCTTGGCGTAGGGACGCGCGAGCGTGCTGGGTTCGGCCATGTCAGATCTTCGCCGCCAGCTCTTTGATCACGTCGGCGTGGGCCTTGGCGTCGATCTCGCGCTTCAGGATCTGCGCGGCGCCGGCGACGGCGAGCTCGCCGACCTGCTTGCGCAGCGCTTCCTTGGCGCGCTCGACCTCGCGCATCGCCTCGGCGTGTGCCGCCGCCTTGATGCGCTCCGCCTCGGTCTGCGCCGTGCCCTTGGCCTGCTCGATCGCCTGCCCCGCCTGCTTGTTGGCGTTGGACAGGATGTCCTGCGCCTGCGCGCGCGTGGCCTTGAGCTGCTCGTCGCTCTTGGCGGACGCTTCTGCCAGCGTGCGATTGCCCTTGTCGGCCGCAGCCAGGCCGTCGGCGATCCGCTTGTTGCGCTCCTCGACCATGTCCATGAGCCAGCGCCATGGCCATTTCGCCGCGACCCAGATCAGGATCGCGAATACCGCGGCCTGCGCGAACAACGTCAGGTTGATGTTCATTCCCGCACCTCGATCAAGAGCGCGAAGCGCCTTATCCCGCGAATGCGGTAGCGAGCGGATTGGCGAACGCGAACATCATCGCCAGGCCGACGCCGATGATGAACGAGGCATCGATCAGGCCGAGCAGCAGGAACACCTTGGTCTGCAGCATCGGTGCGAGTTCCGGCTGGCGCGCGGCGCCCTCCAGGAACTTGGAGCACATGATGCCGACGCCGACGCACGCGCCAAGCGCGCCGAGGCCGATCATCAGGCCGATGCCGACGCTGGTGTAGGCCTGAACCATGGCCAGGAGCTGGAGCTTTTCCATTTGACGATTCCTTCTGTGAAGACGGTGGACGGTGAGCGGACTCGGCGCGCGCTAGTGATGCTCGTGCGCCAGTGAGATGTAGACGACCGTGAGCATCATGAAGATGTAGGCCTGCAGCAGGACGATCAGGATGTGAAAGACCGCCCACGCCGCGCCAAAGAGGATTCCGAAGAACATGCCCGTGAAGCTGGTCGCGGCCAATAGCCACAACAGCAGGAAGATGATCTCGCCCGCGTACATGTTGCCGAACAGTCGCAGGCTGTGTGAGAGCGGCTTGCTGACGTACTCGATCAGCTGGAACGCGAAGTTCGCAAGGGCGAGCAGCGGCGCGAGGAACCAGCTCACCGGATTCCAGGTCAGCTTGGGGGCACCGAACGGCGAGGCATACAGCTCATGCAGGAAGCCGCCCAGGCCCTTGGCCTTGATGGCGAAGCCGATCATCAGGAACCAGACCGACAGTGACAGCGCAAAGGTCGTGTTGACGTCGGCGGTCGGTACGAGGCGGAACTCGTCGATGCCGACGGCGTGCAGGGCCTTGGCCATGATGTCCACCGGCAGGAAATCCATGGCGTTCATGAAGAACACCCAGATGAACACGGTGAGCGCGAGCGGCGCCACGAAGCTGAAGCTCTTGTCGAAGACGCTCTTGACCTGGCCGTTGATGAACTCATCGATGATGAACTCGACGAGCGCCTGCCGGCCGCTCGGCACGCCGGAAGTGGCGCCGCGCACGACCCACGTGATGAACCCGAGCACCGCAACGCCCAGGATCACCGAGGTGATCAGCGTATCGACGTGGAGCGTCCAGAAGCCGCCGTCACCAACGGGTTTTTCGAGGAACTTGAGGTGATGGCCGATGTAGCTCGCGGGCGTCAGGGCGTGCTCGCCGCCGTGCTCCGCGGCCTGCGCCACCTGCTCCGTGTTCTCAGCAGACATTTCGGCCCTAGGAATTTCTGGTGAACCACACCGCCAGCCACTGCGCCTTCAGCGCCGCGACCACCCCGACGAGCAGCGCCAGCCACGCAACCTGCGTCTTCAGCGCGCCCACGACGATCACCAGCAGCGCGATCGTCATCCCCAGCTTCAGCAATTCACCCGCGAGCATCGAAACGATGCCCACGGTCCCCAATCGATACAGCCGCACGGTCAGCCACAGCGCCAACAGCGCGTTGGGCAACGCAACCGCAACACCGCCGAGCAAAAGCGACTGCGCAGCGCGCGGGCCGAACCCGGCCCAGGCGATGCCCGCAAGCAGCAGGATAACGGTCCACTGCAGCGCGATGGTCGTGCCGACCGTCGCCCCCCAGGCCGCTCGCTGAGCCCCAATTGCATCCGGCGGGCCCATCGTCATCCCTGGTTTTCGAGCCCTGCGAAGCGGGCGCGAAGTTTACTGAATGGGCGTCGGGGGGGTCAATATGTTGCGGCGCACAAATCTAGCGCTTCATCACCAGCGCGGTCATGGCCGACAACATGTCGCGCGGCACGAAGCCAACGCTCGAAGTGAGCAGCTTGTTGGCGATGCCGGGCACCAGCACCGAGCGGCCGGCCGCGAACGCGCGCAGGGCGGCCTTCACCACGGCCTCGGCCGACATCATCGAGGCCTTGGGCACGGTGCTGCGCAGCTTCTGGTTGCCGGTGGCCTCGAAGAACGGCGTGTCCACCGGGCCGGGGCACAGGGCCAGGACCTTGACGCCCTTGCTGCGCACTTCGCCGCGCACGGCCTGGCTGAAGGACATCACGAAGGCCTTGGTCGCGGCGTAGACCGCCATGTACGGCAGCGGCTGGAACGCGGCGACCGAGGCGACGTTGATGATCCCGCCGCGCTTGCGCTCGACCATCGCCGGCAGGAATGCGTGGGTCATGTCGACGACCGCGGCGGCGTTGAGCAGCACTTCCTGCCGTTCGCGCTCGGCGTCCTGCTTGATGAACGTGCCGGCCGTGCCGAACCCGGCGTTGTTGATCAGCAGGTCGACCGGCATGCCGAGCGCCTCGCTCGCGGCGTGCACTTTCTGCGCGCTGCCGGCCAGGCCGAGATCGGCGGTCACGACTTCGACGCGCCGCGAGTGCACCTCGAACAGCTGTTTGGCCAACGTGCGCAGCTTGTCCTCCGAACGCGCGACCAGGATCAGGTCGAGGCCGTCTGCGGCCAGCGCTTCCGCGAACGCGGCGCCGATGCCGCTCGAGGCGCCGGTGATCAGCGCGACCTTGAGTCCTTTCATTCGCAGCTCCCCGGATCCGGCGCCGGATCGCGGATCATCATGTCGGGCACCACCGGCAGCATGAAGGTCTGGCCGCTGGCGAGCATCACGCCGACCTGCCCCGCGTCGACGACCATGCTGACCACGCCGGCCGGAGTGCGGACCTCGATCGATCCCTCGTGCGTCGCGACCACCACGCCACCGTCGCCGCCGCCGTCCGCTTGCGCGAGCTCCAGGCCGGCGAGCTCGGTCGACGCGACCAGCGTGCCCGCCGCCGCGGCCTGCGCCGGGGTCGGGCAGTCGTCGGTGCACAGCTGCACTTCGTAGTCGGTGCCGCGGATGCCGATCGTCGCGACCGGAGTGGAGACCTTGTACTGCTGGTGGTCGCCCTTGCCGATCAGTCCGCTGATCGCGCGCAGGCCGCCGCGCACCAGCCGGAAGAAGGCCGTGCCTTCGACCGAGGCCGGCGCCATCGGCGCTCCGGCTTCCGGCGCGATGACCGGCGCCGGCTTGTACGTGTAGGCCTCGACCGCGAACTCGGTGTTCGGCCGCAACAGCACGCGGCCGCCGTCGGCGAACTTCAGGCTGGCGTAACTGTTGACCGCGACCGTGATGCTCTGGCCGGCGTAGAGCGGGTCGCCCGCCTTGAGGCTGCGCGGCTGCGTTTCAGTCGCGACCGTGACGCTGCCGGTCACCAGCGCGATCTCGCCGATCGCTTCGGCTGGCGCGGCGGCCGGCGCTGCGGGTGGGGACGCTGGCGCGTCCCCCTGCGCCGGCGCCAGCGACGGCAGCGCGGCGAACAGCAGGGCGACGATGAGGTTCTTTGTCGTCATGGCGTTCTCCCTAGAACCGCACGCTGAGGTTGAGCCGCACGCTGCTGATGTCGTCGAAGTCGCCGCTGCCGACCAGGTAGGACAGGCCGACCTTGGTGTAGCTGTCGATCACGCCCATGTCGCTGTCGAGGAAGCCGAGCGA
>JBOICR010000195.1:0-2442 GCA_050740195.1 Nevskiaceae bacterium
GCACGCACGACGGCTACGTGCGCAAGGTCGCCGATGCGGCAAGAAAACTGCAGGAGCAGCGGCTGATGCTGCCAGAAGACGTGGGGCTGGTGATTCAGGAGGCCGAAGCCGGCGACGTGCTGCGTTAATCGGACAATCGCGCCATGCCGACCGACATCCCGATGGCCCCGTTTCGCCGGCTGCTGCGCTGGACGCTGTGGACTGCGGTTTCGCTGTTCCTGATCGGAGTACTGGGTTTTGCTTATGTCACCTTCATCGGCATAACGGTTGATGCCTCGCTTCTGCGCGGGCGAATCGCAACGGTCTTCTCCGACACGCTCGGTCGCACGGTGCGCTTCGAAGGCCCGATGGAACTCGAGATCTCCGCGCGGCCTAAATTGCGGGTCGGCGGACTGCACATCGCCAATGCGCCGGGTTTTGAAGGTGACGAATATGCCAGTCTCGGCGAGGCTCGCCTCGCACTCGACCTCTGGCCGCTGTTGCAACGGCGGTTGAAGATCGAGGAAGTCACCGGCAGCAACGTGCGCGTGCGCCTGCAACGGCGCGCTGACGGTACCAGCAACTGGATCTTCCTGCTGGCGCGCCCGGCACAGCAGCGCGCCGCGGAGCCCGGGACACCCGCCGCCGTCAGCGCCGACCGCGCGCTCGCCCTGCTGGATATCCAGCAGGTCACGCTCGAGAACCTGAACGTCGAGTACATCGGCCCGTCGGGGGAAAGCCACTACTTCGATCTTCACAAACTATCCGCGCAATCGCCCTCCGGCAAGCCGCTCAAGGTAAGTTTGAACGGCACGGTGGAGAAGCAGTTTCCCTACCGGCTCGACTTCACCGGCGGTGTGCCGGCGGATCTGTCGGATCCCGCCAAACCCTGGCCGGTCGAACTGACGCTCACTTTCCTGAGTTCGACGCTCACGGTGAACGGCAGCGTCTCGGGACGCAGCGGCCAGATCGTTTTCGGCGTCGGCACCGAGAACCTGCTCGAGTTCGAGCGGTTGTTCCAGACCAAACTTCCCGCGGTGGGCGCCAGCGGCATTGCCGGTACCATCGACTTCGAACCGGGCAAGGTTTCGCTCAAGCAACTCGGCGCCGCGATGGGCGGCACCGCGCTGATCGGCGACCTCGATTTCGACTATTCGGCAGCCAGGCCGAGAGTCAGCGGCACGCTGACCGTTCCGGTGCTGGATCTGCGTCCTTTCCTGCGCGATGGGCCAACCGAGGAAGCACCGCCCACGCCGCCGAAAAGCCTTGCCGAGGTCTATCGAGAATTGTCGAGGGCGAGCTTCACCCTGACCGAACTCACTCGCGCGGATGCCGACGTCGATCTGCGGGTGGGGCGATGGGCGAGCCTGCCAGGCGACGTGAGCGACGTTTCTCTGCGCGTGAAAATCGAAAATGGCCGACTGCAAACGCCGATGCAGGCCACCGTCACCGGAGTCAAGCTGGAGGGCAACGCGCAAGTGGACGGCACGGCCTCGCCGCCGACCTTCCGTCTCGCGCTCGGCACCCGCGACTCCGAGCTCGGCGGTCTTGCCGAACTGCTGGCGGGCGTGCGCGGCGTCGAGGGCAAACTCGGCCGTTTCGATTTGCGGCTTTCCGCCCACGGTGACCAGGTCAACGAACTGGTGCGCAGTCTCGACGTGCGGCTCGACATTGAACGCGGGCGTCTTTCCTACGGCAACATCGCGGGTGGCCGGCCGGTGGATTTCACGCTCGAGAAACTGGACGTGGCCCTGCCCGCCGGCAAGGCACTCAGGGGAGAAATGCGCGGCTCGCTGCTGGGCAACCCGCTGAACGCAAAACTGCGCAGCGGCGCGCTCGAGCCGTTGATGTTGGAGGATCGCGTACCGATCGATTTCAGCGCGCGTTCCGGCGGGGTGCGCGCGCGCATCCGTGGCGTGCTGCAGCTCCCCTCCGAGAACCGCGGACCGGAATTGACCTTCGACATCTCCGCGCCGCATGCCGGCGAGGTGGCGAGCTGGTTCGGCCTGCGGCCCGGGGCCGACGCACGCGCCGCGCTCTCGGGCAAGGCCGCCCTGCGCAGCCACCAGTGGAGCGTTGCGGATTTTTCCCTGCAGCTCGGGCGCACCACGCTCACCGCCGAGGCTCTGCAAACAGGCATAGGCACGCGACCGCTGCTGAAAGTGCGCCTGGCCGCCGAGCAGATAGACGTCGCGGAGCTGGAGTCCCTGTTGCCAAAGACAGAGAAAAAGGAATCGTCCGGTCCAGTGCTGAACGTTCCTATTCTGCCCCAGGGAATCGACCTGACCGACGCTGATGTCGAAGTGCGCTTGAAGCGCTTTCTCGGGAGCCCGCTCGAAGTGCACGACGTTTCCTTCGACGGCCGTATCCGCGACGGCTACATGTACCCGTCGCCGTTTGCCGCCAACGTCGCCAAAACGGCGTTGCGCGGTGCAATCCTTCTCGACCTGCGCAGCAAAGAGC
>JBOICR010000196.1:0-3545 GCA_050740195.1 Nevskiaceae bacterium
TGGCGGGGGCGGACCTGCGGATCCTGCGGCAATCGAACCGCGGCCAGGCGGCGGCACTGAACGCCGGCCTGGCTGCCGCGCGGGGCGACTTTATCCAATACCTGGACGCCGACGACCTGATCGATCCAGACAAGATCCAAGCACAGCTGGCGCGGCTGGCTGAGGGCGGTGTGGCGGTTGCGAGCGGCGAGTGGGGCCGCTTCCGCGACGATCCGCGCGAGACACGCTTCGAACAGGGCTTGTGCCGGCAGGATGTCGACGCGCGCGCCTGGCTCGCCGGCAACTGGGAGCAGGGCGGAGGCATGATGCTGCCGGCGCTGTGGCTGCTGCCGCGCTCGGTGGTCGAGGGCGCCGGGCCCTGGAACGAGTCGCTGACCGTCAATAACGACATGGAGTACTTCGTCCGCGCGCTGCTCGCCGCGGGGCGCGTGCGGTTCGCCAAGGATGCGCGCTGCCGCTATCGCTCGGGCATGGCTGGCAGCCTGTCCGGCCGGCGCGAACCCGCCGCGTGGAGTTCGTACTTCCGCTCGATCGAGCTGTCGCAGGCGCACCTGGGCGATGGACTCGATGAGCCGCTGCGGCGCGGCCTGAGCCTGGTGTGGCAGCGCTTCGCTTACGCCGCGTTTCCGTACGAGCCGGCGCTGGCCGAGGACGCGATGCGACGCGCCCAGGCACTGCACGAGGTTCGCCTGGCGCCCGAGGGCGGCTGGCGTTTCCGCACGGCCGCGCGCGTGCTGGGCTGGCGCCTCGCGCGCCGGCTGCAACGCCTGTCGGGACGCGCCTGATGGCCTCGCGCACGCCGCACGTCTGCTTCGTCACGCCGGGACACCTGTCGACCAATCCGCGGCTGGTGAAGGAGGCCGACGCGCTGCTCGAACGCGGCTGCCGCGTCAGCGTCGTGACCGGACGCTTCCTGCCGTGGGCGATGCAGACCGACACGGTGTTTCGCACCCGGCCATGGCATCACGTCGAGGTCCCCTTCGGCTCGCATGCGGGCCGATGGAACTGGCTCGGCCAGTCGCTGATCCGGCACTCGAGCCGGAGCGTGGGACGGTTGACGGGCATCCGGCGCTTGCGCGAGGCAGGATTGCATCCGGCACTGCCCGGACTCGAGCGCGCCGCGCGGACCATCGGCGCCGATCTGTACGTAGCCCACAACCTCGCTGCGCTGCCGGCGGCCGCGCGCGCCGCGCGTGCGCACGCCGCTGCCTACGCCTTCGACGCCGAGGACGACCACGTCGAGGAACTGCCCGAGACGCCGGACGCCGCCGACGAGCGCGCGCTGCGCGACGAGCTGCTGCGCGCCTACCTGCCGGGCGCGGCGTTCCGGACCGCGTCGTCGCCGATGATCGCCGACGGCCTGCGCGAGCGTTACGGTTGCGCCTTCACCGTGATCCGCAACGTGTTCCCGCTGTCCGCGGCGCACGGACTCGCCGAGCCGGCCGCCGCGCCGGCGCCGCACCTCTACTGGTTCTCGCAGACCATCGGCCCCGACCGCGGGCTCGAGGAGATGGCGCGGATCCTGGCAGCCATGCGCACGCGCGCGCCGCTGAGCCTGCGCGGTGTGCCGCAGCCGGGTTACGCGCGGCGGCTCGCCGCGCACGCGATCGAGTGGCTGCCGGTGATCGATCCGCAGCAGGTGGTGGGCTCGTGCGCGGGCTACGCCGCCGGGCTCAGCATCGAGACGGAGGCGACTGTGAATCGCCGGCGCTGCCTGTCGAACAAGGTTTTTTCGTACCTGCTGGCGGGCACGCCGGTGGTGCTCAGCAATACGCCGGCCCAGGTCGAGCTGGCGCGCGAGCTCGGCGCCGCCGCCGTGCTGATTGACCTCCACCGGCCGCAGGAGTCGGCCGCGCGGCTCGACGCCTGGTTCGCCGACGACGCCGGCCGGCTCGAAGCTGCGCGCGTGGCGTGGCGTTGCGCACGCCAGCGCTACAACTGGGACCACGAGAAGCAGGTTTTCCTGGGACTGCTCGCCGACCTCGGTGTGCTCGCGCGCGCCGCCGCTGCCTGATGCGCGTCCTGCTGACGTCTGACCCGATGCTGCCGGTGCCGCCGAGGCTGTACGGCGGCATCGAACGGGTCATCGCGGATCTCGCCGGCTGGCTGCGTGAGCAGGGAGTGCAGGTCGGCCTCGTGGCTCATCGCGACTCGACCCAGCCGGTCGGCGCGTTCTTCGCGTGGCCGGGCGAGCCGGCGTCTCACGCGAGCCATGCCTGGGCGCTGCGCCAGGCCTGCCGCGAATTCCGGCCCGACCTGGTGCACAGCTTCTCGCGCCTGGCCTACCTGCTGCCGGTAGTGCTCGGTGGCGCGCGCGCGATCATGTCGTACCAGCGGCATCCGACGCGCTGGACCGTGCGCGCCGCAAGTCTCCTCGGCGGACGGCGCCTGCGCTTCACCGGCTGCAGCGACTACCTGACGCACCTCGGCGAGCGCGCCGGCGGTCGCTGGAGCACCGTGCACAATTTTGTCGACCTGCGACGCTATCCGTTCGCGCCGCGCGTCGCGCCGGATGCGCCGCTGCTGTTCCTGAGCCGGCTCGATCGCGTGAAGGCCCCGCACCTCGCCATCGAGATCGCCCGTGCCGCGGGGCGGCGGCTCATCGTTGCCGGCAACGCCGCAACTGCCGGCCCCGAGGAGGCTTATTTTCGCGAGCAGGTCGAGCCGCATTTCGGCCGCGACGGCATCGAATACGTGGGACCCGTGGACGATACCGCCAAGGCGCGGTTGCTCGGGTCGGCGAGCGCGCTGCTGGTGCCGGTGCAATGGGACGAGCCGTTCGGCATCGTCTTCGCCGAGGCGCTGGCCTGCGGCACGCCGGTGATTGCGACGGCGCGTGGCGCGCTGCCCGAGATCATCGAGCACGGGCGGCACGGCTTCCTCGTCGGCAGGATTGACGACGGCGTGCGCGCGATCGGCGAGCTGGCCACCATCGATCGCGGCGAGTGCCGCCAGCGTGCCGAGCGCGCGTTTTCGCTCGAGGTCGTCGCGCCACGCTACCTCGAGTTGTACCGCGCATGAAGACCGTGCTGCTGGTGAGCCCGCGCTTTCCGCCGCTCAACGCTCCGGACCACCAGCGCGTCCGCACGATGATTCCGCACCTGCGCCGCCTGGGCTGGGATCCAGTGGTCCTCGCGCTGCGGACCGAGCCCGAGCTTGGCGCGCAGGAGCCTGAACTCGCGGCGACCCTCGACGGGCAGGCGCGCATCGAGCGCGCGGCGCCGTTGCCGCTGGGCCTGACGCGGCTCGCCGGTTTTTCCTCGCTCGGCGCGCGCGGCTTCGTCGCACTGGCGCGCGCCGGCACTGGGCTGATCCGCGCGACCCGGCCGGCGGTCGCATTCTTCTCGACGACCGAATTCCTGATCTGGCCACTCGCGACGTTGTGGCACCGCCGATTCGCGCTGCCCTACGTCCTCGACTGGCAGGATCCCTGGGTCAGTCGCTACTACGAGGAGCATCCCGCTGTGGCGCCGCCGGGCGGGCGCCTCAAGTACGGGCTGAGCCAGGTGCTTGCAGGCGCGTTCGAGCCGGGCGTGGCGCGCAAC
>JBOICR010000197.1:0-3330 GCA_050740195.1 Nevskiaceae bacterium
AGAACGCGTCCATGTCGACGTGGATGACTTTGCGACTCATGACCCAGTGTGCCGAACGTGCGGATTCCATGTCCGAATGCGTTGCCGGCGTCGGTAGGCGAAACTGGCGGAAGTCCTTGGCGAGGCAACCTGAGATGCGCCGTCTTCTTGTGGCTGGAGTGGTCCTCGCTGTCGCCGCGACTGCCTTCGGCGGCTGGCGATGGTGCGGCGTGGAAACCGTCGTCGTGCTGGCGCGCCACGCGGACCGGCTGCCCGGGCAGAAGTCCGATGAGCTCGCCCCGGCCGGTGTCGCGCGCAGCAGGGAGCTTGCGCACGCCCTCGAGAAGGCCGGCGTCGGCGCCATCATTCACAGCGACACCCAGCGCGCGGCGCAGACCGCCGCGCCGCTTGCGGCGGCGACCGGCATCACGCCCATCGTGATTCCCGCCAAGGATCTCGCGGCGATCGCCGCCGAGGTCCGCAGCCGTCCCGGCGAAACGATCCTGATCGTCGGCCACAGCAACACGGTGCCGCCGATCATCGCGGCGCTCGGTGGCCCTGAGCTTCCCGACTTGCGGGACACGGAGTTCGACGACCTGGCCGTGCTGACCCTGTGCCGTTGCGGCTGGCGCCCCGCGCGACTCGTAAGCCTGCAGTACGGCGCGCTATCGCCGGGGGAATAGAGGCCGCGCGAATCGCCGGCCCGGGCTGGGTCAGGCCTCGGCCTGCAGCGAGCTGCTGTGGCCGCGGAACGCGGGACTGGCGTCGTCCGGTGAGACGGCCTGGCCGTCGCGCAGCTCGACGATGCGCTGCGCATGCCGGGCAGCTTGGCTGGCGCAGGAGTGAATGTATTAGGATTCCGTGCGCCGCCCCACCCGGCAACTCAGGCATGAGCGGAACAAGCAAGCAGGAAGACGTACCGAATTTCGGTCGTTGGCTGGTGACCTATGATCCGGCCGATTCCGATCCCCTGACACTGTTGACCCGCTTCGTCGCCGGCGTGCGCGAATCGGGGATCGCCGTTTTCCGCGCCTCCCTCTGGCTCCCGACCGCCCACCCGGAGTTGTGGGGAACGCAGGTCATCTGGACCGAGACCGGGGAGCACGAAGTCGCCCGGCGGGAGCACGGCATCACTGCCACGGCGACCTACCTGAACACCCCAGGGGAAGTCGTTTACAAGACCCGCACGGCGATGCGCTGGCGGCTGGATGTGCCGGACGAGCAGCTTCCGTATCCCATGCTGCGGGAGTTCAGGAGCCTGGGCGGCACCGATTACGTGATGGTGCCGTTTCGCAGCGCGATGGGGGAACAGCCCTGGGTTTCGCTTGCCACCAATGCGCCCGGCGGATTTTCGGACGAGCACTTGCGCAGGATCGAGGCGGCGTGCCTGCACATGGCATGGAAGGCGCGGCTGGCCATTGCCGAGAGCGCCACGCGCTCGCTGCTCCAGGTGTACCTGGGGCCGAACGCTGCCGATCAGGTCATGGCCGGGCAGTTCCGGCGTGGACGCAGTACCGCGATCAATGCCGTCATCTGGTTCTGCGACCTGCGAGGGTTCACGTCGCTCGGCGATCGCTTGCCCGCCTCCGAACTGGTGGCGATGCTCGACCGCTACTTCGAGTGCGTCGCGGCTCCGATCGAAGAGTTCGGCGGCGAGGTGCTCAAGTTCGTCGGTGACGCGGTGCTTGCGGTCTTCCCGTGCGGCGATGCCCCCGCGAAAGCCGCGGCCGGCGCATGGAGCGCGGCGCACAAGGCCCTCGGCGCGCTGGACCAGCTGGCGCCGCTGAAGATGGGAATCGCGCTGCATGTCGGTGAGGTGCTCTACGGCAACATCGGTGGCCGATCGCGCCTCGACTTCACCGTCATCGGCCCTGCCGTCAACGAAGCTTCGCGGGTCGAGGGCCTGTGCAAGACGCTGGGGACGCCGCTGCTCGCGACGGGCGCCTTCGTTGCTGCGCTTGGGCCGCGTGCCGAGGTGCGCTCGCTGGGCCTGCGGACGCTTCGGGGCGTTTCGCGCCAGACCGAGCTGTTCGCGTCTGCCGCGTTCCTGGCGTGAGAGCCTGCGGTGCAGGAGCCGCGCTTCGGTGAGCTGGAGGCGAAAAGTGGCGGTGCCGGGAGTCTGCTGCGAGACAGTCTCTGTTTCGTGCCGTCAGGGCCACCAGTTGATCACGCGCAGCGTCTTCACGCGGGAAAAGTGGCCGGCGTTGCGTGTCGCGACGACCAGACCATGGGCCATTGCAGTGGCGGCGATCAGGACATCTTCTGTGCCGACGGGCTGGCCGCCGGCGGCGAGTTCCGCACTAATGTCCCCGGCCAGCACGGCCTCCCGCTCGCCGAAGGCCAGGATGCTGACGCGGGTTAGCAGTTCGCGCTCGATTCGACCCCACAGGCGTTCCGCGCCCGGATGGCGGCGGGCGCCCCGCCGCAATTCCATGACGCAGATGCTCGAAGTGAACAGGTCCTCGGCAGGGATGACGTTGAGAGAGCGAACGACGGCCGGTTCGGGGCGCTTCTTCAACAACTCTGACAGGACGTTGGTGTCCAGCAGGTAGCCGGCCATGTCAGAAGTCGGACGCCCGGGGCTTGTGCGTGGCGCGTTCGGCGACGACTTCGTCCACTGCGTCGAAGAAGGGATCGTCCTTGTCCAGCCAGCCTTTTACTTTCGCCGGGTGCCGCCGCGCGGGCGCGCCTACCGGGACCAGCTTGGCCATCGGTCGGCCCCGGCGCGTGATGACGACGCTGTGCCCGGCGTGCGCGACTTGTCCAATGAGTTCGGAAAGTCGTGCCTTCGCGTCCGCTACGGTGGTCGTTTTCAAGGGCGACTCCAACAGGTCAAGATGACTACATTGGAGCTTCCACCGGGAGCAAAGTCAAATCCGAGGGAGCCCAAACTAGACCGCCCCGTGAAGGTTCCGGCGGGGACGACCCGCAAATCTGTGCGGATCCGAGAGAAAAACCTGTGCAACCTGTTCGGTTGGCGGAGAGAGAGGGATTCGTCTGTTCGAGTCCAACCGCCGCTAACTCGTTGATCTTTCTTGCGTGCGCTTCGCGTGCGTGGCGGCAAATGTACTAGGTTGCCGTACAAGCCACCAGGGCCCACCTGTCGGAAATGACAGTTGCGTGAGTTTGAGTGCTTCGAATAAGCTGCGCGCTGCTTGGGGGCGGCGATAGTCGAGTTGCCTCTGGAATTCCTCTGGAATTCCTCAGGAATTCCTCTGAATTTGCACATCGTTCTTCGTTAATACTGAGCCAGCGCCACAAGGCGCGGTAGACAGGGGATCATATGGGTGGGTCTTCTTCGCGGCTTGTCGCGTGCAAGGCGTTTGCGTTCCGTGCGCCGGCGCTCGTTTT
>JBOICR010000198.1:0-3043 GCA_050740195.1 Nevskiaceae bacterium
GGCCGAGGCCGGTACCCCCGTACTTGCGCGTGGTCGAGCTGTCGGCCTGCGAGAAGGCCTGGACCAGGCGGTTGAGCTGGTCCTGCGTCATGCCGATGCCGGAGTCGGTGACCGAGAACTCCAGCCACACCCGGTCGCCTTCGCGCCGCGCCTCCTCGACGCCGACCACGACCTGGCCCTGGTCGGTGAACTTCACCGCGTTCATGGCCAGGTTCAGCAGCACCTGGCCGAGGCGCAGCGGGTCGCCGTACAGCTCCTGCGGCAGCTCGCGCGGCACCGAGAACAGCAGCTCGAGCCCCTTCTCGCTGGCCTTGTGGCCGATGACGTCGGCCAGGTGGGTCAGCACCTCGTCCAGGCTGAACGCGGTGCGCTCCAGTGTCAGCTTGCCGGCCTCGATCTTCGACACGTCGAGGATGTCGTTGACGATGCCGAGCAGCGCCTGCGCCGACGACTTGATCTTGTCGAGATAGTCGCGGGTGCGCGGCGGCGCCTCGCCGCGGGTCGCCAGGTACGACAGGCCGATGATGGCGTTCAGCGGCGTGCGGATCTCGTGGCTCATGTTGGCCAGGAACTCGCCCTTGGTGCGGCTGGCCGACTCCGCCTGCTCCTTGGCCTGCGCCAGCTCGTGCTCGAGCTGCTTGCGCTCGGTGATGTCGCTGACGTAGCTGACGATCGACGTGCTGCCGTCGGCCTCGGGCTTCACGCTCGCCTCGTGCAGGTTCCAGCGGATCTCGCCGCTGGGCAGCTGCACTCGATAGCTCACCTGCCAGGGCTGCCCGGTCTTGACCGCGTCCAGCATCTTCGTGACGACGATCTCGCGGTCCTCCGGCACGAGGAAGTCGACCTGGTTCTGGAAGTCCATCCAGTGCTGGTTGTCGATGCCGTAGCGCGCGCTGAGCTGGCCCGAGACGAAGCGCACGGTCGGCTCGAAACCGCGCGCGATGCGCGTGTGCAGGATGACGCCGGGGATCGTGTCCGTAACCAGGCGCAGCTGCTGCTCGGCCGAGCCGAGCTGGTCTTCCAGCTGCTTGCGCTCGGTGATGTCGGTGATACACGAGGTCACGACGATGCCGCGCGGCTCGAGCCGCGAGAAGGTCTCGTTCAGGTTCCAGCGAATCTCGCCGCTCGGAATGCGCACGCGATAGGCGATCTGAAGCGGCGCCAAGTGCTTGATCGCCTCCCAGATCGCCCGCTCCGCTTTCTCGCGGTCCTCCGCGATGATCAGGTCCCACAGCTTCAGCAGGTCCGTGGTGTACTGCTCGCGATCGAGGCCGTAGCCCGCCAGCATGCGCCCGGTGATGAACTCCACCTTCAGCGACATGTCGTCGCCGACGACGACCTGCAGCACGGTGCCGGGCACCGAATCGGTGAAGTCGCGCAGCCGGTTCTCGGCGTGCTCCGACGCCTCCTTGGCCGCGGCCAGCCGCGTCTCGAGCGTCATGCGGTCGGTGATGTCGGTGACGTAGCTCGTGATCAGCGTGGTGCCGTCGGCTTCGCGCCGCAGCGCCGCCTCGTTCGAGTGCCAGCGGATCTCGCCGCTGGGCAGCTTCATCCGGCAGTTCACCTGCCAGGGCGCCAGCGACTTCATCGAGGCGGCGATGGCTTGGCGCAATTTCGGCAAGTCTTCCGGCAGGACGAAGTCGAACAGGTTGTTCGTGCGCGCGAATTCGATGTCGAAGCCGTAACGCGCCGGCATCTGCCCCGAGACCAGCCGGATCTCGGTCTTGCCGTCCGGCCCGACCGCCGAGTGCACGATCAGGCCGGGGATGGTGTCAGTCACCAGGCGCAGCAGTTGCTCCGCGGCGGCGATGCGCGCCTCGCTGCGCGACCGGTAACTGATCTCGAGGCGCAGCCGCCGCAGCCACCAGGCCACCAGCAGGCCCGCCGCCAGCAGGCCCGCCGCGATCGCCACCGACCATCGCGCGACCTGGCGTGGGTCGAGGCCGCGCTCGAGTTCCACCGAGAACCAGCGATCGTTGATCGCCGCGCGCTCGCCGGGGGTGATCGCGGCGAGGCCCTTGTTCAGGATCGACACGAGTTCCGGCCAGTCCTTGCGCACCGCCATGTAGACGAAGCGCTGTTCGTCATCGGCGGTCGCGGCAACCTTGAGGTTGGCCAGCCCGAGCTGCAGGATCTTGTAATGCACCACGGCGACGTTGCCGACCGTGGCGTCGACGCGGCCGGCACTGACGGCCTCCAGCGCCGCCTCCGTCGAATCGACCAGGAGCACGTCGAGCTGCGGATAGCGGGACCGCATAAGGTTGGTCTCGTTGAGGTTGCGCACCAGCGCGAAGCGGCGGCCCAGCAGCGCCTCGACGTCGGGCACAAACGGGAAGTCGGCGCGCACGACGGCCACCGAGCGGAACGAGAAGTACGGTTGCGTGAACAGGAAGAGCCGCTCGCGCTCGGGGCTGCGCCCGGCCTGCAGCAGCACGTCCAGGGTGCCGTCGCGCACGCCGGCGAAAGCTTCGTCCCAGCTCAACCCGGGCACGTACTCGAGGTTCAGACCGACTTTCTTCTGTACGAGAGCCATGACGTCGGGGGCCACGCCGAGCGGCATGCCCCGCTTGTCGTCGAAGTCGATCGGCGCGAAGTCGGGATGGTTCCCCACCCGGATCACCGGGTGGGCCTCGAGCCAGGCCCGTTCGGCCGGTGTCAGCGCGACGCTCCCGGCCGGCTTCGCTGCCGGTGCGGCCGACAACCCAAACGCGCACGACGCCAGGAAAAATCCCAGCAAAACCGCGCGCTTGCCCCTCGGCGGCCGCCTCATGGTGACCAGCCTAACCCCGCCGGAGCGCCGACGCCTAGCGCTATACTCTCGGCCGTTTCTGGCTTCCTACAAGAAACCTCGAAAGTCGCGGAGAACCCCATGGCGGACAGCTTCAAGGCCAAGTCTTCCCTCAAAGTCGGATCAAAGACTTACAGCTACTTTGCGCTCAAGGCGCTCGAGCCCAAGTACCCGCTGGCGCGGCTGCCCTATTCGATCAAAGTCCTGCTGGAAAACCTGCTGCGGACCGAGGACGGCGAGAACACCACCAAAGCC
>JBOICR010000199.1:0-4674 GCA_050740195.1 Nevskiaceae bacterium
AACGACATGACGTGGGAAGACTTCGAGTGGCTGATGGGCATCAACTTCTGGGGCGTGGCCTACGGCACCAAGGCCTTCCTGCCGATGCTGCTGGCGCAGGACGAAGGCGCGATCGTCAACATCTCGAGCGTGTTCGGCATCATCTCCGTCCCGACCCAGAGCGCGTACAACGCGGCCAAGTTCGCGGTGCGTGGCTTCACCGAGTCGCTGCGCCACGAGCTCAGGGACACCGGCGTGCGGGCCATCAGCGTGCATCCGGGCGGCATCAAGACCAACATCGTGCGCGCGCAGCGGTTCTACAAGGATCCGCTCGACGGCGACATCCGCGACAACGAGCAGGTGGCAGCGCGATTCGACCGCTTTGCGCGCACCACCCCGGAACAAGCGGCCGCGACCATTGTCCGCGGCATCGAGAAAGGCGCGCCGCGCGTGCTGATCGGCGCGGACGCGGCGCTGATCGACCGGATCCAGCGCCTGATGCCGGAGCGCTACCACGCCGTGTTGAGCGCGATCATGCTGCGCGCGGCCAAGTGAAAGCGCGATGAGGGCGACGCCCGAATCCTGGCGGGCTGCCGGGCGCGCACACGTCCACCGCGGCCACGAGGCCTTTTATGTCGAGCAGGCGCGTGAACCCGGCGCCGGCACCGCACTGTTACTGATCCACGGATTTCCCACCTCGTCGTGGGACTGGCACCCGGTCTGGGACGAGCTCGGCGCGAAATTCCCGCGCGTCATCGCGCCCGACCTGATGGGCTTCGGCTTCTCCTCGAAGCCCGCCGGCTACTCCTACTCGATCCTCGACCAGGCCGACCTGGTCGAGGGATTGCTCGGGCACCTGAGGGTCGCGCGCGTTCACATCCTCGCCCACGACTACGGCGTGACCGTCGCGCAGGAGCTGCTGGCGCGCCACCTCGAGCGCGACGCCGCGGCGGCGCCGCAAGTCCTGTCCTGTGTCCTGCTCAACGGCGGGCTGTTCCCGGAAACCCACCGCGCGCGCCCGATCCAGAAGCTGCTGCTGTCGCCGCTCGGCCCGCTGCTGTCCCGCCTGATGAACCGCCGCGGCTTCGAGCGCAGCTTTTCAGCCGTGTTCGGCGCGCGCACCCAACCGTCGGCCGAGGAGCTGGGCCAGTTCTGGGACCTGATCCGGCGCGACGGTGGCCACCGCATCATGCACAAGCTGATCCGCTACATGCCCGAGCGCATCGCCCACCGCGAGCGCTGGGTCGGCGCGCTGCAGAAGACGCGCGTGCCGCTGCGCGCGATCAACGGTCCCGACGACCCGGTGTCCGGCGCGCACATGATCGCGCGCTACCGCGAGCTCGTGCCGAATCCCGACGTCGTTTCGCTGCCGGGCATCGGCCACTACCCGCATTGCGAGGATCCAGCCGGCGTGCTCAAGGCATTTTCCGAGTTCCACGAGCGCTTGCGTGTGTAGCCGCTACGCCTTCGTCCCCGACAGCGCGGCCTGGGCGGACTTCCGCACGGCGCTGGCCGAGATCGCCGACGCGCTGCTGGCGCTGCCGGCGCAGCCGAAGATCGCGCCGACCGATCGCGCGCCGATCGTGATCCAGCAGCCCGGCACTCCGCCGCAGCTGATCCACGCGCGCTGGGGCTTCATCCCGCACTGGTGGAGCAAAAAAGAGCTGCCGCGCACGGCGTTCAACGCGCGCTCCGAGGAGGCGGCCGGCAAGCCGATGTGGCGCGATGCGCTGCGCGCGACGCGCTGCCTGATCCCGGCGACGAGCTGGTTCGAGTGGCAGCACCTGCACGGCGCCAAGATCCCCCACAGCCTCGCGCCGCAGGCAGGGCCCGGCGCGGAAGTGCGCGGCTTCATGCTCGCGGGGCTTTGGTCGCTGTGGCGCCCGCAGCGCGACGCCGAGCCGTTCGCGACCTGCGCGATGCTGACGACGAACGCGTCGCCCGAGGTCGAGCGCGTGCACGACCGCATGCCGGTAGTGCTGGCGCCGGGTGCGTGGCGCGCCTGGCTCGATCCCGCGATGCAGGATCCGGCGGCGGCGCTGGCGCTGTTGCGCGAGCACGGCGTGCGCGCGGTGCTCGCGGTGACGGTGCGTTGAAAATGGCCGCGTCGATGGCCGCGGATGCCGTGGTGCTGCTGCATCTGGCCTTTATCGCGTTCGCGCTGTTCGGCGGCGCGCTGGTGCTCGGCTACCCGAAGCTGGCCTGGCTGCACCTGCCCGCGCTGGCGTGGGCGGTGTGGATCTCGGCGACGCACGGCGTCTGCCCGCTGACGCCGCTCGAGAACTCGCTGCGGCGCCTGGCCGGCGAAGCCGGCTACCCGGAGAGCTTCATCGATCATTACGTGATGCCGCTGATCTATCCGCCGGGCCTCACGCCGACGCACCAGGTTTGGATCGCGCTCGTGCTGGCTGCCTCGAATGCGCTGCTGTATGGTTGGGCCCTGTTCAAGGCACTTCGATGAGCCGGCCGTTCAAGTTCTGTCCGCGCTGCGCCAAGCCGCTCGAAACGGTCGAGTACGACGGCGTCAGGCGCCAGCGCTGCCCCGACAAGCCCTGCGGTTTCGTCCACTGGAACAATCCGGTGCCGGTGGTCGCGGCGATCATCGAGCACGGCGACAAGGTGCTGCTGGCGCGCAACAAGCTGTGGCCCGAGAAGTTCTTCGGGCTGGTCACCGGTTTTCTCGAGAAGGACGAGACGCCGCAAATCGGCGTGCTGCGCGAGGTCGAGGAGGAAGTCGGCCTCCAAGGCACGATCGAGGGATTCGTCGGCCACTACGGCTTTCCGCAGATGAACCAGCTGATCATCGCGTTCCACGTGCGGGCCACCGGCGAGATCAGGCTCAATGAGGAGCTCGCCGAGTACAAGCTGCTCGAGCCGCAGAACGTGCGGCCCTGGCCTACCGGCACCGGCCATGCGATGCGCGACTGGCTGGCCGCCCGCGGCCATCACCCCGAAGTGCGCAAGCTCAGCCCGCTGCAGGACATCTTCGCGTTCCTGCCGTTCGGCACGAAGTTCGGCACCGCCGGCCAGCCCAGCGCCGGGCAGTTCTCGCTCATCGCGAGCGAGGGCTACGCCTGCGTGATCAACCTCGCGATGGCAAGCTCGCAGGGCGCGCTGCCGGACGAAGCCGAGCTGGTGGCGGGACTGGGCATGCAGTACACGCACATCCCGGTGGATTTCGCCGCGCCGACGCTGGAGGATCTCGAGCGGTTTTTCGATGCGGTCGAGCGCGCGCCCGGCAAGGTGTTCGTCCACTGCATCGCCAACAAGCGCGTCTCGGCCTTCCTGTTCCTGTACCGGGTGCTCAAGCTCGGCCACCCGGTGGCCGAAGCCGAGCTGGCGCTGTACCGCATCTGGACGCCCGATGAAACCTGGCAGGCCTTCATCGATCGCGCGCTGCGCGCTTAGCGCCGCGGTCCTGGCGCTGGCGGTCGCCGCGCCTGGCGCCGCGGCCGCGCAGTACCGCACCGAAACCCTCACGCTCACGCTCGACAACGGCCGCACGCTGCCGGCGCAGCTGCGCATTCCGGAGGGCGCGGACGGCCGCCTGCCAGTCCTGATGCTGTTCGGCGGTTTTCGCCACGCGGCCCAGGTGCTGGACCGCGTGCACGCTCCGCGCCCGGTGATCTGGGCGACGTTCGACTACCCGTTCGAGCCCAAGCGCAAGTTCCGCTTCCCGGCGAGCCTGATGGACGCTCCGGCGGCCCGCGCGGCGATCCACGACAGCTTCGAGGGCGTGGTGAAGCTGCACGAGGCGCTGGCGCGTCATCCGGCGGTCGACCCCAATCGCATCACGGTGGCCGGGGCCAGTGCCGGCGCGCCGTTCGCCACGGTCGGCGCGGCCCGCAGCCCGATCCCGGGCGTGATCCTGGTCCAGGGCATGGGCGATGTGACCGCGGTGATCGAGAACCTGGTCGCCCGCAAGTACCGCGTGAAGTACGGCAACTGGGTGGCGCGACCGTCGCGCTGGCTGGCCGAGTGGATCAACTGGTACTGCGAGATCCCGGACATGGCGGCGCAGGCGCGCCAGCTGCGCGCCTCGCAGCGCGTGCTGATGTTCACGGCGAAGCAGGACGACTTCATCCCGAAGCCGGCGAGCGAAGCGTTGTGGCAGGCGCTCGAGCAGTCGCAAGCCGCCCACGAGCGCATCGACCTCGAAGGGCTGCACCTCGGCGTCGGCGACGACACCGCCCGGATCGCCGACATCCTGGAGCAGTCGATGCGGTGGATGGAGAGGCAAGGCTTGCTCTGACAGTTCCCTAAGGGAACGCTCTGGGCGGGTTAGTGGATAACTGGGCTACCATGCGCGCCTGACGCAAGGAGTGCGGGATGACGGCTGACGAAAAAGGTGTGCGTCCCCAAGACGTCGACCCGCAGGAAACCCGCGAGTGGCTCGAGGCACTCGAGGCGGTGCTGGAGCGCGAAGGGCCCGAGCGCGCCCACTTCCTGCTCGAATCCCTGGTCGAAAAGGCGCGCCGCAGCGGCACTTTCCTGCCGTTCAACCCGACCACGGCCTACCTCAACAGCATCCCGCCGCACCTCGAGCAGCGCTCGCCCGGCGACCACGCGCTGGAATGGAAGATCCGCTCGATCATCCGCTGGAACGCGCTGGCGATGGTGGTCAATTCCAACCGCGAGCACGCCGGCATCGGCGGGCACATCGCGAGCTTCGCCTCGGCGGCCACGCTGTACGAC
>JBOICR010000200.1:0-2391 GCA_050740195.1 Nevskiaceae bacterium
CTACGGGATGACCGGCAGCGGCAACTGCTACAAGCCGGCGCTGCTGATGCGCCAGCTCGACGTGCCGTTCGACTGGGTCGAGGTCGACATCCTCAACGGCGCCTCGCGCACAGCCGAGTTCCTGGCGCGCAACCCCAACGGCAGGGTGCCGCTGCTCGAGATCACCGACCACGGCGAGACGCGTGCACTGGCCGAGTCCAACGCCATGCTCTGTTACCTGGCCGAGGGCACGCACCTGCTGCCGGACGACCGTTGGCCGCACGCGCAGGTGTTGCAGTGGCTGTTCTTCGAGCAGTATTCCCATGAGCCGTACGTCGCGACCGTACGCTGGTGGGTCAAGTACACGAACAAGCAGGACGAGTGGAAGGACAAGATCGCCGAGGCCATGAAGAAGGGTTACGCCGCGCTCGGCGTGATGGAACAGCAGCTGGCAAAGACCCCCTTCCTCGCCGGCGACGACTACACCGTCGCCGACATCGCACCGATGGAACGCGCCGTCGCCTGAACGCACCGCCGGCGCTAGAATCCGATCCATGCGCCGCCGCGTTCCGCTGATCTCGCTGGTACTCGCCGCCGCCCTGCTGGCGGGGCAGATGCTCGCGGCCGCGCACGACGGCGACCACGGCCTGCAACCCGGCGCCGCGCACGGCTGCGTGGTGTGCGTCTACGCGCACGGCGCCGGCCACGGCGCGCTGCCCGCACTGCCGCTGCTTTCGCCGGGCGCCACGGTCCCGGCGCCGGAACTGCCACTGGTGGCGGCGGCGGTCGCCGTCACCGTCCGCCTCCATCCGATCCGGGGTCCGCCCGCTCTCCCGCTGTGAACCGGAGCCGCCGGCGCTCGCCGCGCGGCGTTCATTGCGTTTTCAGCAAGGAGAGCATCCATGCAATCCCGTTCGATTCCCGCGCTGGGCCTGTGCCTGGCGTGCAGTGCCTTCCCCGCAACCGCGCAGACTGGTGACAGCGCAGCAAACCGGGCGGCCACCTCGTTCAATCCGCGCATCAGCCTGATCCTGCAGGGCACCTACGCGGATTTCGGCTCGACGCTCGAGCCGGAGATGCCCGGCGTGCTGCTCGGCCCCGAAACCGGGCCGCGCCCCGGCGGGTTCTCGCTGGCCGAGACCGAGCTGGTCATCGAGGCCAACGTCGACGACCAGTTCCACGGCTGGGCGACGGTGGCGCTCGAGAACGAGGGCGGCGAGACGGCGGTCGCGCTCGAGGAGGCCTACCTAAACACGCTGGCGTTGCCGGCGGGCCTCGCGCTGAAGTTCGGACGCTTCTTCTCCGAGCTCGGCTACCAGAACCGCGTCCACGCCCACGCCTGGGATTTCGTCGACCTGCCGCTGGTCTATCGCGCGCTGCTCGCCGGCCAGGTCAACGACGACGGAGTGCAGCTGCGCTGGGTCGCGCCGACCGACCTGTTCGTCGAGATCGGCGCCGAGGCCCTGCGTGGCCAGGAATTCCCGGCCGGCGGCCCCGAGCGCGACGGCGTCAACAGCACCATCGCGTTCGTGCACCTGGGCGGCGACGCGGGCCCCAGCAGCTCCTGGCGCCTGGGCGTCTCGCGCCTGGACGCCGATGCCGACGGGCGCGAGACCGCCGAAGAGGATGGCACCGAAGCGTTCACGTTCACCGGCGACAGCGCCGTCAGCATCGTGGACTTCGTCTTCAAGTGGGCGCAGGACGGAAACCCGGCGTCGCGCAATTTCGTGCTGAACGCGGAATTCGCTCGCCGCGACGAGAACGGGACCGTGGCATTCGACGACGGCGTGAGTCCCGCCGTCATTACCGCCTACGACGGCACGCAGGACGGCTTCTACGTGCAGGGCGTCTACCAGTTCATGCCGCGCTGGCGCGTCGGCGCGCGCTTCGACCGGCTGGCCGCGGACAACACCGTTGCCAACAATCCGGCCGGCGAGTTCGACACGCTGGCTGACGGCGACACCGCGCAACGCTGGAGCGCCATGGCGGATTTCTCGAACAGCGAATTCTCGCGCGTGCGCCTGCAATACTCGCGTGACGAATCGCGGCCTGGCGGCGGGGCCGACGACCAGGTCTTCGTCCAGTACGTCATGAGCCTGGGCGCCCATCCGGCGCATCAGTTCTAGGAGCGCGCCATGAGCCGAACCCTGCGAACCCTGCTGGCGTTGCTCGCGCTCGCCGCCGCGCTGCCCGCGCAGGCGGCGCTCGAGGTGTTCGCCTGCGAGCCCGAATGGGGCGCGCTGGCGAAAGCGCTCGGCGGCGAGGAGGTCGACGTCTACACGGCAACCACCGCGTTGCAGGACGTGCACAAGATCCAGGCGCGCCCGAGCCTGATTGCGAAGTACCGGCAGGCCGACCTGCTGGTCTGCACCGGCGCGGAGCTCGAGATCGGCTGGCTGCCGGCACTGGCGG
>JBOICR010000201.1:0-6768 GCA_050740195.1 Nevskiaceae bacterium
TGGGTCAACGGCGAACTGGCCTGGGACGGCACCAAGCTCGGCGCCAAGCCACACGGCAAGCGCATCGAGTTCGCGTGAGATTGTCATTCCGGCGCAAGCCGGAACCCAGTGTCTTCAAGACGCTGGACCCCGGCTTTCGCCGGGGTGACAGATGAAAGTCCGGTGCGCGTGGGCTGGGACCGACCCGCTCTACGTCGCCTACCACGACAAGGAATGGGGCCGGCCGGTACGCGACGACCGCGTGCTGTCCGAGTTCCTGACTCTCGAGGGCGCGCAGGCCGGTCTCGCCTGGATCACGATCCTGCGCAAGCGCGAGGGCTACCGGAAGGCCTCTGCCGGCTTCGATCCGCGCAAGGTCGCGCGCTTCACCAAGGTCCGCCAGCGCGCGCTGATGAAGGACCCGGGCATCGTGCGCAACCGCCTGAAGATCGAGTCCACGGTCTCGAATGCCAAGGCCTTCCTCGCGGTGCAGAAGGAGTTCGGCTCGTTCTCCCGCTACCTCTGGGGCTTCGTGGACAACAATCCGGTGGTGAACCGTCCGGGCTCAATGAAGGGCGTGCCGGCGAGCACGCCGCTGTCCGACCTGATCAGCAAGGACCTGAAGAAGCGCGGCTTCCGCTTTGTCGGCAGCACGATCGTGTACGCCTACCTGCAGGCGGTCGGCGTCGTGGACGATCACACGCGTGATTGCTTCCGCTGTCGCGCGTAGCCCCGTTTCGAGATCACCCCACCCGCTTCCAGCGCGTCCCGCCGGGCACGTCTTCAAGGACGATCCCCTGGCGGGCCAGCTCGTCGCGGATGCGGTCGGCTTCCTTGAAGTTTTTGGCCTTCTTGGCCGCCGCGCGGGCATCGACCTGTTTCTGGATCTCCGCTTCGTTAACGTCCGTGCCCGGCGGCGCCCACTTGAACCACGCGTCCGGTGACTGCTGCAGCAGCCCGAGCAACCCGGCCGCATCCATCAACGCTGCCTTGATCTTGGGTTTTTCGGCCACCGGGGCGGTGTGCGCGGCGTGTGCCAGCTCGAACAGCGCGGCCAGCGCCTGCGGCGTGTTGATGTCGTCCTCGAGCGCTTCGGCGAACGCGGCCGGTGCCTTGACGCCCGGCGCGGCCGTCACGGCCGCGAGCTCACGCACGGCGCCGTAGAGCCGGTCGAGCTGCTTGCGCGCGTTCGGCACGGTCTCGTCGTTCCAGTCGAGCGGCTGGCGGTAGTGGCCGTTCAGCAGCGCGAGGCGGATCGCTTCGCCCGGATGCTGCTTGACCAGGTCGTGCACCAACAGCACGTTGCCGACGCTCTTGGCCATCTTCGCGCTGTTGACGGTCAGGAAGCCGTTGTGGACCCAGTAGCGCGCGAACACCTTGCCGCCGTGCGCGCAGGTGCTCTGGGCGCGCTCGTTCTCGTGGTGCGGAAACACCAGGTCGGTGCCGCCGCCGTGGATGTCGATGGTCTCGCCCAGCAGTTTCTCCGCCATCGCCGAGCACTCGATGTGCCAGCCGGGCCGGCCCCACCCCCACGGCGAATCCCAGCCCGGCTGCTCGGGCGTCGAGGGCTTCCACAGCACGAAGTCACCGGGGTCCTTCTTGTAGGGCGCAACCTCGACACGCGCACCGGCGATCAGCTCGCGGCGGTCGCGCTTGGACAGCTGGCCGTACTCGGCGTAGCTCGGCACGTTGAACAGCACGTGCCCTTCGGCGGCGTAGGCGTGGCCGGCGGCGATGAGCTTCTCGATCATCGCGATAATGGTCGGCAGGTGCTCGGTCACGCGCGGCTCGAAATCCGGCTGCGCGATGCCGAGCGCGGCCATGTCCTCGTGGTAGACCTTGGCGTAGCGCGCAGTGACCACGTCGATGGCGACGCCTTCCTTCTGCGCCGCCGCGTTGATCTTGTCGTCGATGTCGGTGATGTTGCGGACGTAGACCACGCCCGGGTACTTGCGCCGCAGCACGCGCGCCAGCACGTCGAACACCACCGCCGGGCGGGCGTTGCCGATATGGGCGAAGGAGTAGACCGTCGGCCCGCAGACGTACATCGTCACGCGCCCCGGGTCCTGCGGCTGGAAGGCTTCTTTGCGGCCGGTCAGCGTGTTGTGAAGGTGCATGTGGCGCGCAGTCTATCGTTTAGACTTGGCCCCCGCTCATGAAACTCAAGCACCACGCCCGCCGCGGCTTCCGCAACAACTTCCCGCACGAGCGCCACAACTTCGGCTCGTTCATGAAGTTCCTGTGGGGCTGGCGCAAGAAGCCGTTCGACAAGGTCCGCTTCCCGCTCGCCCAACCCGACCCGGGCGTCCTTGGCGCCAACCGCACGCGACCGACGCTGACCTGGATCGGCCACGCCACGTTCCTGGTACAGCTCGGCGGGCTCAACATCCTGACCGACCCGCACTTCACCGCGCGCGCCTCGCCGCTGCGCTTTGCCGGCCCCGAGCGCCTGGCGCCGCCGGGCCTCGCGATGCGCGACCTGCCCGCCCCGGATGTGATCCTGATCTCCCATAACCATTACGACCACCTCGACGACCCGAGCGTGCGCTGGCTCGCGCGGCACCATCCGAAGGCCGTGTTCGTCGTGCCGCTGGGCGTGCGTCGCTGGCTGCAGCGCCGGCACGTGGCCAACGTCGTCGAGCTGGACTGGTGGCAGCAACACCAGGGCCGCGGCTTCGCGGTGACCGCGGTGCCGGTGCAGCACTTCTCCGGCCGCACCACGGCCGACCGCAACCGCACGCTGTGGTGCGGCTTCGTGATCGAGATCGCGGGCAAGAAGGTCTTCTTCGCCGGCGATACGGGCTACTCGAAGGACTTCGCCGAGATCGGCAAGCAGTTCGCGCCGGTGGACCTGGCGCTGCTGCCGATCGGCGCGTACGCGCCGCGCTGGTTCATGAAGGCGATGCACGTGAACCCCGAGGAAGCCGTGCGCATCCATAACGATGTGGGCGCGCTCCAGTCGGCGGCGATGCACTGGGGCACGTTCCGGCTCACCGAGGAGCCGCTCGACGAACCGCCCAGGCTGCTGGCCGAGGCGCTGAAAACCGCGCGCGTGCCGCCCGAGAAGTTCTGGGTGCTCCAGCACGGCGAGACCCGCACGCTGGAGGCGCTGCGCTAGCGGCCGAGCTCGTCCAGCCGGCTCTGCCGCTGCTCGTCGTCGAGCTTCGCCAACTTCTTCACTTCGGCGTAGAAACGCGCCCAGTCGCCATCCTGCTGCCTGAACAGCGCGGCGAACGCCGGCACGCGCGCCTGGTACAGACCGAATGGGAGCAGGCGGGCGTTGTTCAGCTCGCCGGCGAACCAGCCGTCGTAGCGCCCGTCGCCACCCCATCGCTGCTTCAGCGCGGCGTAGTCCTGGCGCAGGCGCTCGAACGCCTCGAGCTTGCCCGCGCGCCGCTCCGCATCGCTGCCGCCGCCTGCGTAGACCGCTTCGAGGCGCGAGCGCGCGCCCATCATCAGTGCCAGGAACTCGTCCTCGCGCTGCTGGCGCCGCGCCGCGGCCTGCGCCAGCGCCGGGTCGGCCGCGAGGTAGCGCTGCAGTCCTTCCTGCTCGACGAACGCCGCGAAGGATTCGTTGAACGCCGTGTCGCCGTCGGCGAAAGCGACCTGGTGCGCGAGCTCGTGGAAGATCGTGCCTGCCAGCGCATCCTCGCTGCCGCGCATCGTCGACAGCAGCGGATCGTCGAACCAGCCGAGGGTCGAGTAGGCCGGGACGCCGGTCACGGACACGTCGAGCCCCTCGTCGTGCAGGTCGGCAGCCTCCACCTCGGCGCGCTTCGGGTCGTAAAAGCCCCTGTACGCCAGGCAGCCGAGCAACGGGTAACACCACTCGTGCGCCTCGAGCGACAGCTCCGGCGCGGCGAACACGTTCCACACCGCGTACGGCCGGCCCAGGTCGGCGTAGGCGGTGTAGCTGCCGTTGTCGGGGAGCTTGAGCTCGCGGCTGGCGAAGCGCCGCGCGTCCTGCGCGCGCTGCAACCGTGCGCGCAGCGCGGCATCGGTGGTGGGGCTCGCAATGAGCTGGTCGATCGGCTCGCGCTGCGACAGCAGCTCGACCTGGCCCTTGAGCAGATGCCCGTAGTAGCAGCCCGAAAGCGACAGCGCGGCGGCCGCGGCGAGCGCGGCCCGCTTCAGTCCTGCGTCCACCGGAACATGGCGGCGCCGAGACCGAGGAACAGCACCGCCATCAGCGCCAGCGCGCCGAGGTTGTAGGCCACGTCGGCCAGGCCCGCGCCCTCGAGCATGATCGCGCGCGCGGCCTTGAGCAGGTGTGTCAGCGGGAAGACGTCGGCGGCGACCTGCACCGCGCGTGGCGCGCCGTCGAGGGAGAAGAACACGCCGGACAGCACCATCATCGGCCAGCTCAGCAGGTTCAGCACGCCACCGGCGAATTCCTCGCTGCTGACGCGCGAGGCGACGATCAGGCCCATCGCGATCATGCTGACCGCCGCGACCAGCGTCACGACGAACAGGTCGAGGTACGAGCCATCCATGCGGAAGTGCAGGAACACGTCGGTGCCGATGAAGCACAGCACCGTGATCGTCAGCGTCAACGCCAGGCGCGAGATCAGCTGGGCCGACAGGAACTCCAGCGGCGTCAGCGGGGTGGCGTTCAGGCGCTTGAGGTAGCCGCTCTTGCGGTAGCGCACGATGACGTAGCCGATGCCGAACAGGCATGAGAACATCATGTTCATGCCGAGCAGGCCCGGCACGACCCAGTCGACGTAGCGCACGCGCGCGCCGGTCGTCTCCTGGCGCCCGAGCGGCGGACCGCCGGCGGCGAGAAGCAGTTTCTCCAGCGTGTCGCCCTTGGCCGACTCCGGGTTGATCCAGTAGCGACCCGGCGCCGTGCGCAGGTCGAGCAGCAAATCGATCTGGTGGTGGCTGACCTTCGCCACGGCGCCCTGCTCGTCCTTCTCCTTGTAGAACAGCACGTGCTCGGTGCCGACGAACGGGTGCAGCTCGGCGGAGGCCTTCGGCGCGTCGGTCAGGACCGCGACCTTGAACAGCGGCTGGCCCGGCCCGGAGAACACCAGCGCGAACGCAGCGACCATCAGCACCGGGAAAGCGATGTTCCAGCCTAGCGCCGAGCGGTCGCGCAGGAATTCGAGCGAGCGCGCCCAGGTCATCGCTGCGAGGCGGCTGGCGGAAATCATCCGCGCAACTCCTTGCCGGTCAGTTCGAGGAACAGGTCTTCGAGCGTGCGCGGCCGGACTTTCAGCTCGGCCAGCGACACGCCGGCGGACAGCAGCGTGGCGACCGTGGCGTTGACGTCGGCCGTCATGATCTCGGCCATCTCGGAGCGCAGCGTGACGGCGAACGGCCAGTCGCTGCGGCCGTTCAGCGCCGCACCCGGCAGTTCGATCACGACGTCGTTGTAGTGCTGCGACAGCAGCCGCTTGGGCGAGCCGCGCGCGATGACGCGCCCGTGATCCATGATCAGCAACTCGTCGCACAGCGCGTAGGCCTCTTCCATGTAGTGCGTGGTCAGCACGATGGTCTTGCCCTCCTGCCGGATCTCGCGGACCAGGTCCCAGAAGTTGCGGCGCGCCTGCGGGTCGAGGCCGGTGGTCGGCTCGTCGAGGAACAGCAGTTCGGGATCGTTGACCAGCGCGATCGCCAGCAGCACGCGCTGGCGCTGGCCACCGGACAGCTTGCCGGTGTCGCGGTCGAGCAGCTCGGCCAGCCGGCAGCGGGCAATGACCTGGTCCATCGGCGCGGTCGCGCGATAGAGCTTGGAGAAAAAGTCCAGGTTCTCGCGCACGGTCAGGAAATCCTGCAGGGCGGTGTGCTGGAACTGGATGCCGATGCGCTCGCGGTAGCCGGCGCTCATCGCAGCGCCGCGGAAGCGCACCTCGCCTGCGGTCGGATGCACCACGCCTTCGAGGATTTCAACCGTCGTGGTCTTGCCGGCGCCGTTGGGGCCGAGCAGGCCGAAGCAGACGCCCTCGGGCACCTCGAAGCTGACGCCGTCGACGGCCCGCACTTTCGGATACTGCTTGACGAGGTCGCGGACCTCGAGAATGGCGCCCATAGGAGGGCGCAAGCTTACACGCGCGTTACAGGTCGCGCAGGATTTCGCGCGCCGCGTTGCGTCCCGCCGCGCCCATCACGCCGCCGCCCGGATGCGCCGCCGCGCCGCAGAGATACAGCCCCTTCAGCGGCGTGCGGTAGTCGCTCCAGCCCGGCACCGGGCGCAGCGAGAACAGCTGGTGCAGGCCCATCGCGCCCTGGAAGATGTTGCCGCCGGTGAGTCCGAAGGTGCGCTCGAGGTCCAGCGGTGACAGCACTTCGCGGTGCAGGATCGACTTGGCGAAGTTTGGCGCCACGCGATTGATTTCCGCGACGCAGCGGTCGGCGAACTTGTCCTTCAGGTTGTCCCAGTTGCCGGCCGCGAGGCGGTAGGGCGCGTACTGCACGAACAGGCCGACCATGTGGTGGCCGCTGGGCGCCAGCGTCCGGTCGAGCACCGAGGGAATGGTCATCTCGATGACGGGCTTGGCTGATGGCCGGCCGTACTTGGCGTCGTCGTAGGCGCGCTCGAGGTCGTCGAGCGTGGCGCCGATGTGGATCGTGCCGATGTGCTGCGGTCCCGGCTCGGCATTGCCGGGCCGGCTGGTGAAGTTCGGCAGCTCGCTGACCGCGAAGTTGATCTTCATGCTCGCGCTCGAGTAGTCGATGCGCGCCACCGCGTCGCGGAACTTGTCCGGCAGATGGGCTTTGTCGAGGAGCTTCTCGAACGTCACGTGCGCATCGGCGTTGGACGCCACGCAGCGCGCCGGCAGCAGT
>JBOICR010000202.1:0-3696 GCA_050740195.1 Nevskiaceae bacterium
CATCGCGCAGGCGGGAGCCCAGAATGCCGGGGATGACGATGACCGGCGGCTGGCCGGCGGGCGCCGTGCCGAATTCGTACAGCCGGCGCAGGTCCGGACGGGCCGCGGCGCATGCCGCGAGCGCGAGGGCGACGACGAGCGCTAACCCGATTCGCATCGGCCGAGTCTGCCACTGCCGGCCGTCCAGTGATGTCGAATCCGCCTATCCGGATAAGCGGATATGCCATAAACTGGCCGGATGGCCGCCGACGTCCCCGCCACCCACAGCGCCGCACTGCTGGATTCCCTGATCCGGCAACGCATCCTCGTGCTCGACGGGGCGATGGGCACCATGATCCAGTCGCACAAGCTCGACGAGGCTGACTATCGCGGCGAGCGGTTCAAGGATCATCCGCGCGACCTGAAAGGCAACAACGACCTGTTGGTGCTGACGCAGCCGGCGATCGTGCGCGACATCCATCGCCAGTACCTCGAGGCCGGCGCGGACATCGTCGAGACCAACAGCTTCAACGCGACGCGCATCTCGCAGGCCGACTACGGCGCCGAAGCGCTGGCGTACGAGATCAACCTGGAGGCCGCCCGGCTGGCGCGCCTCGAGTGCGATGCGATCGCGCGGCGCGACCCGACCCGGCCGCGCTTCGTCGCCGGCGCGCTCGGCCCGACCAATCGCACGGCGAGCATCAGCCCCGACGTCAACGATCCCGGCAAGCGCAACGTCAGCTTCGACGAACTGGTCACCGCCTACGCCGAGCAGGCGCGCGGGCTCATCGACGGCGGCAGCGACCTGCTGATCATCGAGACCATCTTCGACACGCTGAACGCGAAGGCCGCGATCTTCGCGGTTGAACAAGTGTTCGACGAGAAGCGCCGCCTGCCGCTGATCATCTCCGGCACCATCACCGATGCGTCGGGCCGCACGCTGTCGGGCCAGACCGTCGAGGCCTTCTGGAACTCGATCCGCCACGCGCGGCCGTTCGCGGTCGGGCTCAACTGCGCGCTTGGCGGGCGCGAGATGCGGCCGTGGATCGAGGAGCTGGCGCGCGTCGCCGACTGCTATGTGTCGTGCTATCCGAACGCCGGCCTGCCCAACGCCTTCGGTGAGTACGACGAACGCCCGCACGACACCGCCTGCATCCTCGAGGACTTCGCCGGCGCCGGCTTCGTCAACCTGGTCGGCGGTTGCTGCGGCACCACGCCCGAGCACATCAGCCACGTCGCGCGGCACGTGCGAGGCAAGGCCCCGCGCGTGCCCCCCGGGGCCGGCCCCGCGTGCCGGCTCGCCGGCCTGGAGCCACTGAACATCACCAAGGCGATCAACTTCGTCAACGTCGGCGAGCGCACCAACATCACCGGCTCGGCCAGGTTCAAGGAGCTGATCAAGGCCGGCGACTACAACGCCGCGCTGGCGGTCGCGCGCCAGCAGGTCGAGGCCGGCGCGCAGGTCATCGACATCAACATGGACGAGGGCATGATCGACGGCGTCGCGGCGATGACGCGCTTCGTCAGCCTCGTCGCCAGCGAACCGGACATCGCGCGCGTGCCGCTGATGGTCGACTCGTCGAAGTGGGAGGTGATCGAGGCGGGCCTGAAGTGCACGCAGGGCCGGCCGATCGTCAATTCCATCTCGCTCAAGGAAGGCGAGGGCAAGTTCCTCGAGCAGGCGCGACTGTGCAGGCGCTACGGCGCGGCGGTCGTGGTGATGGCCTTCGACGAGCAGGGCCAGGCCGATACGCTCGAGCGCCGGCAAAAAGTCTGCACGCGCGCCTACCGCATCCTGACGGAGCAGGTCGGCTTCGCGCCGGCCGACATCATCTTCGATCCGAACATCTTCGCCGTCGCCACCGGCCTGGCCGAGCACGCCAATTACGGCGTGGACTTCATCGAAGCAACGCGCTGGATCAAGCAGAACCTGCCGGGCGCACTGGTGTCCGGCGGCGTGTCGAACGTGTCGTTCAGCTTCCGCGGCAACAACGCGGTGCGCGAGGCGATCCACGCCGCGTTCCTGTACCACGCGCGCGCCGCCGGCATGGACCTGGGCATCGTCAACGCCGGCGCGCTGCCGGTGTACGAGGAGATCGACCGCGAACTGCGCGAGCGCATCGAGGACGTGCTGCTGAACCGCCGCAGCGACGCCACCGAGCGGTTGATCGAAATCGCCGAGCGCCACAAGTCCGGCGGCGCCCGGAAAGCCGAGGACGACCTGGCCTGGCGCAACGCGCCCGCCGCCGGGCGGCTCAAGCACGCGCTGGTGAAGGGCATCGACGCGTTCGTCGAGGCCGATACGGAGGAAGTGCGCAAGGAAACCGTCGCGCGTGGCGAGCGCACGCTGACCGTGATCGAAGGCCCGCTGATGGACGGCATGAACGTGGTCGGCGACCTGTTCGGCGCCGGCAAGATGTTCCTGCCGCAAGTGGTGAAGTCGGCGCGCGTCATGAAGAAAGCGGTGGCGCACCTGGTGCCGTTCATCGAGGCCGAGAAAAAGCCTGGCGATGTCTCGCGCAGCGCCGGCAAGATCGTGATGGCGACGGTCAAGGGCGACGTGCACGACATCGGCAAGAACATCGTCGGCGTCGTGCTCCAGTGCAACAACTTCGAGGTCGTGGACCTCGGCGTGATGGTGCCCGCGCAAAAGATCCTCGATACCGCCCGCGAGGTGAAGGCCGACTTGATCGGCCTGTCCGGCCTGATCACGCCCTCGCTCGACGAGATGGTGCATTTCGCCAAGGAGATGCAGCGCCTGAAGCTGGACCTCCCGCTGCTGATCGGCGGGGCGACCACCTCGCGCGCGCACACGGCGGTGAAGATCGCGCCGCAGTACGCGGGCCCGGTGGTGTGGGTCAAGGACGCCTCGCGCTCGGTGCCGGTGGCCGCGCAGCTGCGCTCGGAAACCGGCCGGCCGAAGCTGATGGCCGAGGTGAAGAAGGACTACGACGCCATCCGCGAGCGCCACGGCCGCATGCAGCAGGAGAAGTACGTCAGCCTGGCCGCGGCGCGCGCCAACCGCACCGTCGTGGACTGGTCCGCGCACAAGCCGTTCCGCCCGCGCCTGCTGGCGATGCAGCACCAGGACGTGGTGGCGGGCGCGTGGGCGCCGGAGCATGGTCATGTGCAGTTCGTGCGCGTGTTCCGCGACTACCCGCTGGCCGAGCTGCGCAAGTACATCGACTGGCAGCCGTTCTTCATCGCCTGGGAACTCAAGGGCCGCTACCCGGACCTGCTCAACAATCCGGCGCAGGGCGATGCCGCGCGCAAGCTGTGGGCCGACGCCCAGGCCATGCTCGATCGCGCCATCGCCGAGAAGTGGCTCACCGCCAGCGGCGTGTGCGGCCTGTTCCCGGCCAACGCGGTCGGCGACGACATCGAGGTCTACGCCGACGAGCAGCGCGCGCGCGTGGCGGCGCGCCTGCATTGCCTGCGCCAGCAGAGCGAGCACCGGCCCGGCGTGCCGCATCGCTCGCTGGCGGACTACGTCGCGCCGCAGGACACCGGCCTGCACGACTACGTCGGCGCGTTCGCCGTGACCGCAGGCCGCGGCTGCGCCGAAAGGGTCGCGCAGTTCAAGCGTGAACACGACGACTACAACGCGATCCTGCTCGAGTCGCTGGCCGACCGGCTGGCCGAGGCGTTCGCCGAGCGCCTGCACGAGCGCGTGCGCCGCGAGCTCTGGGGTTACGCCAGTGACGAGCACCTGACCAA
>JBOICR010000203.1:0-1551 GCA_050740195.1 Nevskiaceae bacterium
GACCTACGGGAGCCCTCCACACATGTCATCTGTTCCGCCGGCCGTCGCGCCGAAACCTGCCGCGCCTGCGGCCGCACCTGCCGCCCTCGAGCACAGGATTTACGGATCCGACCTGCAGTACGTCGAGATCACGCTGCAGCCCGCCGCCGCCGTGGTCGGCGAGCCCGGCTCAATGATGTACATGGATGACGGCATCGAGCAGGAGACCGTGCTGGGTGACGGCTCCCAGCAGCCCTTCTTCGTGCGCATGTACCGCGCGTTCAAGCGCATGTTCACGGGCGAATCGATGTTCAGCGTCATCTTCACCAATAGCGGCACCCTGCCGCGGCGCGTCGCCTTCGCGACGCCGACCATCGGCAAGGTGCTGGCGATCGACCTGGCCGCCATCGGCGGCGAGCTGATCTGCCAGAAGGGCGCGTTCCTGGCCGCCGAGCGCGGCGTCGAGATGGGCATCGCCTGGACCAAGAAGCTGCGCGTCGGCTTCTTCGGCGGCGAGGGGTTCATCATGCAGCGCCTGAAGGGCAAGGGACGCGTGTACATCAACGCCAGCGGCACGCTGACCGAAATGAACCTGCCGGCCGGCTCGACCCTGCGCGTGGACACCGGCTGCCTGGTCGCGCTGCAGTCGACTGTCGCTTACGACATCAAGTACGCCGGCCGCGTGAAGACCGCGCTGTTCGGCGGCGAAGGCCTGTTCTTCGCCAGCCTGCGCGGGCCCGGCAAGGCCTGGCTGCAGTCGCTGCCGATGAAGCGCTTCGCCCAGAACGTCTTCAAGGCCGCGGTGTACGGCCAGCAGAAAAAGGTGCTGTGGCTGTACGTCATCGGCTTCATCATCTTCCTGATCTTTATCGCGCTCGGCGGGGATCCCGGCGCGACGCAGTGAGCCACGCGTTCGAAGGGCAGCTGCACGGCCCCGGCCACCCGGATGCGGGCTCGCCGGTGCGGGCCGAGTTCGTCGGCGGCAAGCTGCGCATCGACGGCGGCCATGGCGTCGAGCCCGCGCGCATCTCGATCGAGGCCGGCGGCTTCAACCAGGATGACGTCGTGATGAACTGGCAGGACGAGGCTGGGCCCTTCGCGCTGATGGTGACCAGCCCCGAGGCCAAGCAGGCGCTGCTGGCCGGCGCGCCCGCCGCGCTGGCGCCGCAGCTGAAGCGCTGGAATCGCAGCGTGAGCTTCACGCGTAACTTCTGGCGCGTAGCCTTCACGGCGGCCGCGGCCGCCGCGGTCGCGATCGGCCTGGGCATCTGGCAGTACGACGAAGTGGTCGAGTGGACCGCGCACCGCATCTCGCCCGAGAACGAGCGGCGCCTGGGCCGCAGCGTGATGGACGGGATCCGCCGCGAGGGCAAGCTGGTCGAGCAGAGCCAGGCGCTCGACCAGGTCCGCGCGATCGGTGCGCGGCTGGCGCAGGGCTCGACCCGCCAGTACGAATGGCACCTGATCGACGACCCGGGCATCAATGCCTTCGCCTTGCCCGGCGGCTTCATCGTTGTCAACGCCGGGCTGGTGCACGCGGCCGATTCGGCCGACGAGCTGGCTGGCGTGCTG
>JBOICR010000204.1:0-3428 GCA_050740195.1 Nevskiaceae bacterium
TGCGTACTCGAGCCGATGAAAGCGCTGGCCGCGCAGGGCTGGGCGGTCGAGGCGATCGCAGTGGATGGCGAAGGCCGAGTCGACGCGGCTGCCTATGCCAGCCAGGTCAAGAATGGGGACGTGCGGCTGGTGTCGTGCATGGCTGCCAACAACGAAACCGGGGTGATCCAGGACATCGCCGCGCTCGCAAAAATCGCGCGCGCCGCCGGCGCCCCGGGTCAAACCGTGTTCCACGCCGACGCCGTGCAGGCGGCCGGCAAGATTCCGCTGAGCTTCCCGCAATCGGGTGCGCAGCTGATGAGCCTGTCGAGCCACAAGATCGGCGGGCCGAAGGGGGCCGGCGCGCTGCTCGCGGACGGCGCCGTGGCGCTCGAGCCGCTGCTGCACGGCGGCGGGCAGGAGAAGGGGCGCCGCGGCGGCACCGAGAACGTGGCGGCGATCGTCGGCTTCGGCACGGCGGCCGGGCTGGCGCGCGTGGAACTCGCCGCGCGCAGCGCGCACGCGCAGAAGCTGCGCGATCGCCTGCAGTCGCGGCTCGCCGGCGTGCCGGGACTGACGCTGTTCGGCGCGCGCGCGCCGCGCCTGCCGAACACGCTGCAGTTCGCGGTGGCCGGCGTGCACAGCGCGACGCTGCTGGGCCTGCTTGACAAGCAAGGGTTTGCGGTGTCCTCGGGTTCGGCCTGCGCCAGCGGCACCGACGAGCCCAGCCACGTGCTGCTGGCGATGGGCGTGCCCGCCGAGCTCGCGCTGTGCGCGATTCGCGTCAGCCTCGGCCGCGACAACACCGAGCAGGACGTGGATGCCTTCGACGCGGCGCTGCGCGAGCTGCTCGCCGGCCTCGGCGTGGCCATGCCGGCGATGATGCGTACCGCCCACTCGCCGGGCGCAGCCCGGCGGTCGCCGACATGATGATCTACCTGGACCACGCGGCAACCACGCCCCTCGACCCCGCCGCGTTCGAGGCGATGCTGCCGTACCTGAAACCCGGCGGGGTGCACGCCAACCCGGCGTCCGACCATGCCGAAGGCAAGCGCGCGCGCCTGGCGGTCGAGAAGGCCCGCGCGCAGGTGGCGGCGCTGATCGGCGCGGACCACTACGAAATCGTCTGGACGTCCGGCGCCACCGAGTCGGACAACCTGGCGATCAAGGGTGCGGCGGAGTTCTACGCCGGCCGCGGCCGCCACATCGTGACCTCGGCGACCGAGCACAAGGCCGTGCTCGACCCGTGCCGTTACCTCGAGACCCAGGGCGCGAAGGTGACCTACCTCAAGCCCGGAGCCGACGGGCGCGTCTCCCCCGAACAGGTCATCGCCGCGCTGACGCCGGAGACCGTGCTGGTCTCGCTGATGTGGGTCAACAACGAAACCGGCGTGATCCAGGACGTCGCGGCGCTCGCGCCGCAACTGCGCGAGCGCTCGGTGCTGTTCCACGTCGACGCGGCCCAGGCCGCCGGCAAGATCCCGATCGACCTGCGCGCGGTGCCGGTCGACCTGATGTCGCTGTCGGCGCACAAGATCTACGGCCCCAAGGGCATGGGCGCGCTGTACGTGCGCAAGAAGCCGCGGGCGCGGCTGGCGCCGCAGCTGCACGGTGGCGGGCACGAGCAGGGCATGCGTTCCGGCACCCTGCCGACGCACCAGATCGTCGGCATGGGCGCGGCGTTCAAGGTCGCGGCGCAGCGCCTCGCGGCGGATCACGAGCAACAGGGCGCGCTGCGCGACCGGCTGTGGCAGCGCCTGCGCGCGTTGCCGCAGGTGTTCGTCAACGGCGAGGGCGCGCCGCGCGTCGCCGGCATCCTCAACGTCAGCTTCGGCGGGGTCGATGGCGAGGCGCTGCGCGCCTCACTGCCCGAGATCGCCGGCTCGAGCGGCTCGGCCTGCTCCTCGGCCACCGGCGAATCGTCCTACGTGCTGCGCGCGCTGGGCCGCGACGACGAGCTGGCCAACGCCAGCCTGCGGTTCTCGCTCGGCCGCGCGACGTCTGAGGCTGAAATCGACGCGGCGGCGGACCAGGTGGTGACCCAGGTGAACCGCCTGCGAGAGTTGTCGCCGCTGTGGCGCGAGAGCGCATGAGTGACGGCAATCCGTTCGGCTACCCGGACTCGGTCTGGAGGCTGTTCGAGCACCCGCCGCGCGCCGGTGTGCTGGAGGGCCCACAGACCCGCAGCGGGATCGCCTCGACCCCGGCCAACCGCAGTCGCCTGGAGTTGCACGTCCGGCTTGCCGGCGCCCGCGTCGAAGACGCCCGGTTCCGGGCTTACGGCTGTCCGATCTCGATCGCGGTAGGCGCCTGGCTGGCCGAGCAGGCGGTCGGCCGCACCCTTGACGAGCTGTCATCGATCCGCTCGCAGGAAATCCGGCAAGCCCTTGAAATCCCGGTGGATCGCCTCCACTGCGCGCTACTGGGGGAGGACGCGGTAAAGTCCCTCGTAGGAGCGCCTCCAGGCGCAACAGGATGAACAGGACGTGTCGATTCAACTGACCGAAAGCGCCGCCCGGCGCATCCAGCAGCAGATCGAGGCCCGCGGCCGGGGCATCGGCCTGCGCGTTGCCGTGAAGGCCTCCGGCTGCTCGGGGTTTGCCTACGTACTCGACTACGCCGACCAGCCGGAAGCCGACGAGGTCACGTTCGAGTCGCACGGCGCCAAGGTGTTGGTCGCGCGCGATACGTTGCCGATGCTCGACGGCCTGATCGTGGACTTCCGCAAGGATGGCCTCAACGAGGTCTTCAAGTTCGAAAACCCCAACGCCGAGGCGCTGTGCGGCTGCGGCGAGAGCTTTTCGGTCCAGAAAACCGCCGCCTGAGGCCCCGCGCCCGCGGCGCTTCCTGCTACAATTTCCTGATTTTTCAGGCGCCTAGAAAGACGCCAAACATTCTGTTTTCCCTCAACTTTTCCGGGAGTTTTGCAAGTGTCGGTTGAACGCACCCTGTCCATCATCAAGCCCGACGCCGTCGGCAAGAATCACATCGGCGACATCTACAACCGCTTCGAACAGGCCGGCCTGAAGATCGTCGGCGCGCGCATGAAGCACATGACGCCCGGCGAGGCGGAGGGCTTTTACGCCATCCACAAGGATCGGCCGTTCTTCAAGGACCTGGTCAGGTTCATGACCACCGGCCCGGTGATGGTGTCGGTGCTCGAAGGCCCGAACGCCGTTGCCAAGCACCGCGAGATCATGGGCGCGACCGATCCGAAGAAAGCGGCCAAGGGCACGATCCGCGCCGACTTCGCCAAGAGCATCGACGAGAACGCCGTGCACGGCTCCGACTCGCTCGAGAACGCCCGGGTCGAGATCAGCTACTTCTTCCGCGTCACCGAGCTGTGCCCGCGCACTCGCGGACGCCTCCCGTCAACCTTTTCGGTCTAGACCGGACGGCGTTTCGCGCGCGCTTCGCGGAAATGGGTGAGGCGCCTTATCGCGCCGACC
>JBOICR010000205.1:0-2858 GCA_050740195.1 Nevskiaceae bacterium
GGCGGGCGGCGGCGTGCTGCGCCGGCGCCGGCAGGCGGCCGAGCCCCTTCACGCCGCGCCAGGCCGCCGCCGGATCGGCGCGATAGCGCGCCGGGTCGGTCATCCGTGCGCACTCGGCGTCGAGCCAGGCCAGGCGCCCGCGCTTCTCGAGTTCGGCGCGCAGCGCCGGGTACATCGCCGCCAGGTGGCGCACGTCGTCGGCGGCGTAGGCGAGTTGTGCCTCCGACAGCGGCCGCTTGGACCAGTCGGTGCGCGACAGGCTCTTGTCCACCTTGAGCCCGAGCCGGCGCTCGACCAGCGCGGCGTAACCGAGCTGCTCGCCCTGGCCCAGCAGCGCCGCCGCGATCTGGGTATCGAACATGGGCCGCGGGCAGTCGCCGCCGCGCTGCACGAACAGCTCGAGGTCCTGGCCGGCCGAGTGCAGCACCTTGATCGGCCGCTCGCGTTGCAGGAACGCCCACAGCGGCGCCAGGTCCACCGCCAGGGCGTCGATGCACACCTGCGAGGCGGTGTCGCCGAGCTGGATCAGGCACAGGTGTGCGAAGTAGGTGTCCTCGCGCACGAACTCGGTGTCCACCGCCAGCCACGGCGTCTCGCGCCAGCGCTCGAGCTGCGCGCTCAAGGCGTCGGAGGTGGCAATGTACGTGAACGGGGAATCCATCGGATCGGCATTCTGTCATGCCGGCGCACGCTAGAATGGCGGCCCTCATGCTGAACCCGATCGTCGCGGTAACCCTGCGCATCCTGTTGTTCCGCGCCGGGCCGCAGGATTTCCCCCACGCGCCGCAGCTGGTGGCGACGATGCCGGCGCTGGCGGCCTCGGCGTATTTCGCGGTGTTCGTGCTCACCATCCCGCCCGGCGCCGCGGCGGCGCTCGCGCTGGTCAGCGTCGGCGCGCTGGCGCTGGTCACGCACTCGCTGCTCAGCGCGCGGCGCCTGGCCAACCGGTTCCAGCAGACCTTCCATTCGCTGCTGGCGACCGGCCTCGTACTGACGCTTGCCTCGATCCCGCCGGCGGTGGCGCTCGCCCCAACGCTCAAGCGAGTCTCGGCCAATCCCGAGCTGCTGCAGCAGCCCGGCGCGGTCCAGATTCCGGCGGCCGCCGCGCTGTTGATCGTCGTGCTGAACCTGTGGAACTTCGCCGTATACGCGCACATCTTCCGCCACGCCGCCGCCACGCGGCCGGCGGTCGGCGTGCTGATCGCACTGTTCGTCGCGCTGAGCGTGCTGCTGCTGCTCCAGGTCGCGGGGCAGTTCCTGCTGCCCCCGGTGCGGTAGATGCACGTCCACATCCTCGGCATCTGCGGCACTTTCATGGCAGGCATCGCGGCGATCGCGCGCGCGGCGGGGCACCGTGTCACCGGCTCGGACACTTCCGCCTGGCCGCCGATGTCGACGCAGCTCGAGGCGCTGGGCATCGCCGTGATGTCGGGCTACGACCCGAAGCACCTCACGCCCGCGCCGAACGTCGTGATCGTCGGCAACGTGATCACGCGTGGCAACCCGGCGATCGAGCACGTGCTCGACGCGGGCCTGCCGTACGTCTCCGGCCCGCAGTGGCTGGCGGAGAACGTGCTGGCCGGCAGGCACGTGCTGGCGGTGGCCGGCACTCACGGCAAGACCACGACCGCGAGCCTGCTGGCGTGGCTGCTCGAGCACGCCGGCTTTGCGCCGGGCTTCCTGATCGGCGGCGTGCCGCAGAACTTCGGCGTGTCGGCGCGCCTTGGCGGCGGCAAGTCCGTCGAAGGCCGGAAACCGCCGTTCGTGGTCGAAGCCGACGAGTACGACACGGCGTTCTTCGACAAGCGCAGCAAGTTCGTGCACTACGGTGCGCGCACGCTGATCCTCAACAACCTCGAGTTCGACCACGCCGACATCTTCCCGGACCTGGCGGCGATCGAGCGCCAGTTTCACCATCTCGTGCGCACCGTGCCGCGCTCCGGCCGCATCGTCGTCAACGGCCGCGACGAGGCGCTCAAGCGCGTGCTGGCGATGGGCTGCTGGAGCGACGTCGAGCGCTTCGACGAGCGCTCGCTCGGCGAGTTCGCATCGCCGATGGCCGGCGCGCACAACCGGCTCAACGCGATCGCCGCCGTCCGCGCGGCGGCGCATGTCGGCGTGCCGGTCGAGAAATCGCTCGAGGCGCTGGCGACGTTCCGCAACGTCAAGCGCCGGCTTGAGCTCGTTGGCGAGGCGCGCGGCGTGCGCATCTACGACGACTTCGCCCACCATCCGACCGCGATCGCGGCGACCGTCGCCGCGCTGCGCGGGCAGGGACCGGGCCGCGTCCTGGCGGTGGTCGAGCCGCGCTCGAACACGATGCGTCTGGGCACGATGGCGGTGGCGCTCACCGACAGCCTGCTGGGTGCCGACCACAGCTACGTCTACGCGCGCCCGGACCTGAAGTGGGATGCGCGCTCCGTCCTCGGCGGCCTTGGCGACAAGCTGACGGTCGCCGCTGCGGTCGAGCCGCTGGTGGCCGAACTCGCGCAGGTGGCGCGCCCCGGCGACCGCGTGCTGGTGATGAGCAACGGCGATTTCGGCGGGCTTCACCACAAGCTGCTGGCCGCGCTCACCGCGGGAGCGGGCTGATGCGCCAGCGCTTCGAGCTGCCGTCGCGGGCGGAGCTGGAGCCCTGGATCAGCCGGGCGCTCGACGGCGCGCGCCGCGCGGGTGCGACCGCGGCCGATGCCAGCGTTTCGGTCAGCCGCGGCCTGTCGCTGACGGTGCGCAAGGGCGAGGTCGAGTCGGTCGAGTTCCACCACGACCGCGACTTGTCACTCGAAGTGTTCTTCGGGCGTCGCGCCGGTTCGGCGAGCACCGCCGACCTGAGCGCGCGCGGACTCGAGGACATGGTG
>JBOICR010000206.1:0-1563 GCA_050740195.1 Nevskiaceae bacterium
TCGAGGATGACCGGGTTGGCCTTCTTCGCGCCTTCCTTGAAGCCCATCGAGCCGGCGATCTTGAACGCCATTTCGTTCGAGTCGACCTCGTGGTACGAGCCGTCGGTCACGGTGACCTTGACGTCGACGATCGGATAGCCGGCGTTGATGCCGTTCTTGAGCGCCTCTTCGACGCCCTTCTCGATCGCCGGGATGTATTCCTTCGGGATGCGGCCGCCGACCACTTCGTTCTCGAACACGAAACCGCCGCCGCTCGCGAGCGGTTCGAGCGTCAGCCAGCAGTGGCCGTACTGGCCGCGACCGCCGGACTGGCGCACGAACTTGCCTTCGCTCTCCACTTTCTTGCGGATCGTCTCGCGATAGGCGACCTGCGGCTTGCCGACGTTGGCCTGCACGCCGTACTCGCGCTTCATGCGGTCGACGATGATCTCGAGGTGCAGCTCACCCATGCCCGAGATGATGGTCTGGGCCGACTCCTGGTCGGTGTGCACGCGGAAGCTGGGGTCTTCGATGGCGAGCTTCTGCAGCGCCAGGCCCATCTTCTCCTGGTCGGCCTTGGTCTTCGGCTCGACAGCCTGGCTGATGACCGGGTCCGGGAACTCCATGCGCTCGAAGATGATCGGCTTGTCCGGATCGCACAGCGTCGTGCCGGTGATGATGTGCGAGATGCCCACGCACGCGGCGATGTCGCCGGCGCGCACTTCCTTGATCTCGTTGCGCTCGTTCGCGTGCATCTGGATCAGGCGGCCGATGCGCTCGTTCCGGTTGGTCAGCGGGTTGAACACGCTGTCGCCGGAGTTCAGCACGCCGGAATAGACACGGATGAACGTCAGCGAGCCGACGTACTTGTCGGACATGATCTTGAACGCCAGGGCCGCGAACGGCTCCGTGTCGTCGGCCTTGCGCTCGATCTGCACGTCGGCCTTGTCCGGGTCGGTGCCCTTGGTGGTGCCGATGTCGCTCGGCGCCGGCAGGTAGTAGACCACCGCATCGAGCATCGCCTGCACGCCCTTGTTCTTGAACGCGCTGCCGCACAGCAGCGGCACGATTTCCTGGCGGCAGGTGCGCGCGCGCAGGCCGGCGCGGATCTCGTCCTCGCTCAGCGTGTGCGACTCGAGATACTTGTGCAGCAGCTCGTCGTTGGCCTCGGCCGCGGCCTCGATCATCTTCTCGCGCCACTCTTCGGCGGCCTTCCTGAGGTCGGCCGGGATCTCGATGTACTCGAACTTCATGCCCTGGGACGCGTCGTCCCAGTTGATCGCCTTCATCTTGACGAGGTCGATCACGCCGGTGAACTTGTCCTCGGCGCCGATCGGGATCACCACCGGCACCGGGTTGGCGCCGAGGCGGTCCTTCATCTGCTTCACGACCTTGAAGAAATCGGCGCCGGCGCGGTCCATCTTGTTGACGAAGCCCAGGCGCGGGACCTTGTACTGGTTGGCCTGGCGCCAGACCGTCTCGGACTGCGGCTGCACTCCGCCGACCGCGCAGTACACCATGCAGGCGCCGTCGATCACGCGCATCGAGCGCTCGACTTCGATGGTGAAGTCGACGTGGCCCGGC
>JBOICR010000207.1:0-5930 GCA_050740195.1 Nevskiaceae bacterium
ACCCGAACGTGGATTTCTACTCGGGCATGATCTACAAGGCGCTCGGCATCCCGGTGAACATGTTCACACCGATGTTCGCCATCGCGCGCACGGTGGGCTGGTGCGCGCACTGGATCGAGATGACCGCGGACCCGGGCAACCGCATCGGCCGCCCGCGCCAGGTTTACACCGGCGCGGCGACGCGCGACTACACGCCGATCTCGAAGCGCAAATAGTCCGACACGGAGGTCACCTGAACTTCCAAGTCGCGCTGAATGCGCGGCGGAGGCATCATGGCGCCGTGAGCCCTTGACCGCAGCATCATGAACGACCTCGACAAGACTCCTGAGGGCGGCGCCGCGTCGGCGGCGATGCACGCCTCGGCCCTGCGGTACGACGTCGCCGCCTGGGTGCTGATGGCGGCGGCGCTGGTGTTCGCGCTGCAGGCGCACCTGCTGCCGGCGCTGTTCGCGGGGCTGCTGATGCACGAGCTGGTGCACATCCTGACGCCGCAGCTGCGTTCCCGGCACGTCAGCGAGGAAGTCGCCAAGGCCGCTTCGGTCGCCGTGCTCAGCCTGATCATCGTGACGCTGGCGTCGCTCGCGGTGTCCGGCCTGCTGGTATCGCTGCGCAACGGCTACAACTCGCTGCCCGAACTGCTGCAGCGCATGGCCGAGATCATCGAGGCGCGGCGCAATACCTGGCCGCAATGGCTGGTGATGTCGCTGCCGGCGGACGCCGAGGCGCTGCAGGCCGCGGTAACGGCGTGGCTGCGCGACAACGCGCGCGGGCTGCAGGTGCTCGGCGCCGGCGCCGGACGCGCGCTGACCTACATGCTGTTCGGGTTCATCATCGGCGCGTTCGTCGCGCTGCGCCGCGGGCGCCCACCGTCCGGGCTGCCGGGGCTGGCGCGCGCGATGGCCGAGCGGGTGACCCGCCTGGGCCAGTCGTTCCGCCGCGTGGTGTTCGCGCAGGTGCGCATCTCCGCGGTGAACACGGTGCTGACCTGGCTGTATCTCGGCGTGGCGCTGCCGGCATTCGGCATCGAGTTGCCGCTGACCAAGACATTGATCGCCATCACGTTCCTGTGCGGCCTGCTGCCGGTGCTCGGCAACATCATCTCGAACACCGTCATCACGATCGTCAGCCTGAGCCACGGCTGGAAGCTGGCCGCGGTATCGCTCGGCTACCTGGTCGTGATCCACAAGCTCGAGTACTTCCTGAACGCGCGCATCATCGGCGGCCAGATCCAGGCGCGCGCGTGGGAAATGCTCATCGCCATGCTGGCCATGGAGGCCGTATTCGGCATCCCCGGGCTGGTCGCCGCGCCGGTTTACTACGCCTACGTCAAGAACGAGCTGACCGGCCGCCGCCTGATCTAGCCCGCGAACACCTCGGGCGCCTCGGCGGCGAGCAACTCGACCGCAGGAAACTCCAGCCGCTTCATCGGCTGGCCGTCGGTCGGCGACAGCGGCGCCTCGCGCAGGCCGCGCTCGGGAAACACCGCGACGTCGACGCCGACGTCGTCGGCCATGAACGTCAGCACGGGCACGTCGAGCGAGTCGCCGCTGGCCAGCCGGTAGCGCCGTTCGCTGACCTCGAAGCGCAGGCCGTGCGCGTCGAGCATGACGTCGATCTGCTCGGGCTTGTCGGCGAAGCAGTGCAGCTGGACTTTGTGCCCGTCGGTCGTCGCGCCGGTGGCCACCGCGCCGACCAGGCGCGGCTGGTATTCCTTGAGCAGGCGCATCGCCTGCACCGCGGTCCGGCGCAACTGGGTCAGGCGGTCGGCGTAGGCGCGGCCGCCAAACATGCGCTGGTAACTGATGACGGCATCCTGGATATCGGCATTGCTCGGCAGCGGCGTGCCGAATCCGAGTCCGAGCCGTTCGACGGCTTTCTGCTTGGCGAGCCGATAATCGGCGAGGCCGTCTTCACAGATGATGCGCGCCGCTTCCTGCACCACGCGGCTGCGCTGGACACCCAAGGCGCGTTTGCCCATTGATTGACCGGCGGGTGGTTTGGGTGAATCTAGCCTGCGCGTTGCGGTCAGTAAAGGTCTTCGACCTTGCCCTTTTCCGGCTCGCCTTCGGCCGGCTGCTGCTCCTCATCCGGCTGCGGCACGAGTTCGGCGGGCACCATCTCGAAGATCGCCTCCGGTGCGCCGGCCGCGGCGAGCTTGCCGGTCTCCGGGTCGACCCGCACCGTCACCAGGCCCGGCGGGCGCTCCGGCCATTCCTCCGGAACCCCGTCCAGCGCCGCCCGCATGAAGTCCATCCACATCGGCAGCGCGGCGCGGCCGCCGACTTCGCCGCGTCCCAGCGGCTGCGGCTGGTCGAAGCCGACCCAGGCAATCGCGACGACCCTCGAATTGAAGCCATTGAACCAGGCGTCCGCCTCGTCGTTGGTCGTTCCGGTCTTGCCGGCGAGGTCGCCGCGCTTGAGTTCGCTGGCTTTGGCGCCGGTGCCGCGCGTGACGACGTCGCGCAGCATGTCGCGCATCAGGTAGACCAGGCGCGGCTCGAGGACGCGCGGCGCCAGCGGCGTGCCGTCGGGCAAGGTCGCCAGCGCGGCCGGACCCGGAACCGGGGGCGGCGTCGCCGGCGGGCCGGCCGCGGGCGGCTGGAACTGGCCGGCGGCCTCGATCTTGGCCTCGGCGCACTCCGCGCAGGCCACCGGCGGCGCGGCCTTGAACAGCACGGCGCCGTCGGAGCGCGTGATTTCGGCGATGTAGTAGGGGTCGACCAGGAAGCCGCCATTCGCGAACACCGCGTAACCGCGCGCGACCTCGAGCGGCGTGAACGTCGCGCTGCCGAGCGCCAGCGTCAGGTCGTTCGGGATGCGCTCGGATGCGAGCCCGAACTGCGCGACGAAATTCCGCGCGTACGGGATGCCGATGGCCTGCAGCAGCCGGATCGACACCAGGTTGCGCGATTGCACCAGCGCCTCGCGCAGGCGCGTCGGGCCGTAGAACTTGCCGCTGTAGTTCTCCGGCCGCCAGGTGTCTTCCAGCGCCGGATCGTCGAACACGACCGGGGCATCCAGGATCACCGACGCCGGCGTGAAGCCGTACGACAGCGCCGCCGAATACAGGAACGGCTTGAAGCCGCTGCCCGGCTGGCGCCGCGCCTGGATTACGCGGTTGAACTTGCCCTCGAAGAAGTCGTAGCCCCCGGCGAGCGCACGGATCGCGCCGTCGTGCGGATCGAGCGCCACCAGGGCGCCCTGCACCAGCGGCACCTGCGTCAGGCGCCAGCGCTCGCCGGTCTTCGTCACGCGCACGATGTCGCCGCGCTTGAGCGAGCTGGCCTTCAGCTTCGCCCATTCGAGGTCCTCGGGCCTGAGGTCGAGCAACGTGTGGTCCCGCGCCAGCACGCGCAGGCGCAGCCGCGGCGCCGCCTCGAAATCGACCACCACCGCCGGCAGCAGCCCGACCACGGTCGGCAGCGCGTCGAGCGCGGCGTCGAGCAATGCGCGGGACTCCTCCGGCTTGGCGGCGACTTGCGCCAGCGCCTCGGCCGGCAGCTTCGATTCCGGCCCGCGGTAGTCGTGGCGCTCGTCGTAGTCGCGCAGCGCGCGTCGCAGCGCCTCGTTGGCGGCGGCCTGCTGCTTCGAGTCGATCGTCGTCATCACGCGCAGGCCCTGGCCGTACAGCGCGTCGCCGTGCTGCTCGAACAGGTCGGCGCGGACCATCTCGGCGACGTAGTGGGCGTCCACCTCGGACACCGGCCGCTCGACCTGGGTCAGCACCGGCTCGGCACGCGCGGCCGCGTAGTCGAGGTCGCTGATGAATCCGAGCTCACGCATGCGCCGCAGTACGTAGTCGCGCCGATCGCGGGCGCGCTCGGGATTGGCGGACGGATTGTCGCGCGACGGAGCCTTGGGCAGGCCGGCCAGCAGCGCGATCTGCCCCAGCGACAAGTCCTTGAGGTCGTTGGCGAAATAGACCTGCGCGGCCGCCCCGACACCGTAGGCTCGGTTGCCCAGGAAGATCTTGTTCAGGTAGAGCTGGAGGATCTCCCGCTTGCTCATGTCGCGCTCGATCTGGAGCGCCAGCAGGATCTCGCGCGCCTTGCGAGTGAACGTCCGCTCCGGGCTCAGGAACACGTTGCGGGCGAGCTGCATCGTGATGGTGCTGCCGCCTTGGGCCTTCTCGCCCGTAGTCAGCAGCTTGTAACCGGCCCGGGCAATGCCCTGCCAGTCCACGCCGGGATGTTCGAAGAACCGGTCGTCTTCAGACGCCAAAAAAGCCTGAATTACGCGTTCCGGGAACTCGGCGTAGTCGAGCGGGGCCCGCCGCTCCGCGCCGAATTCGCCCACCAGCTTGCCGTCCCGGGTGTAGATCCGCAGGGGCTCCTCCAGGCGCAGTTGCCGGATGCTGGCGGTGGACGGCAGGTCGGCCATCAACCCCCAGCGGACGTAGGCCGCCCCGGCCAGCACCGCGACGGCCGTGCCGGCTGTCAGGGCCAGTAACAGGCGCATCTTCAGGGGGGTCATGGGGGGTGGTCCGGGGTCCGGATTCGCCTCCGAACCGTACCAAGCCTGGAGGCATCTTCCGGTGAGGAATCCGATAGTTAAAAAAGGAAGTTAGTGTTGCGTCGTAGCTATTCTGCGCTATATTAGGGTGCCGGAATGGGGAAAAGCCACCCGCTTTGACCATTGTCCGGCGGGGGACGTTGCGAGGGACGGGGAAATGTTCGACCAACTGTTCGGCGGTGGGAGCAAGCAGCTGATCGGCCTGGACATCAGTTCCAGTTCGGTCAAGGTGCTCGAGCTGTCGAAGAAGGGTGACCGGCACCAGGTGGAGTGTTTCGCCTCGGAGCCGCTGCCGCCGAACGTCGTCGTCGACAAGGCCATCACCGATCCGACACAGGTCGGCGAGGCCATCGCCAAGGCCGTCAAGAAATCCGGCACGACCACGAAGCAGGCCGCCGTTGCCGTCTCGGGCGCCGCCGTGTTCAGCAAGGTCGTCGAGGCCCCGGCCAGCCTGAAGGGCAAGGAACTCGACGACCACATCCAGAACGAAGCCGGCGGGCACATTCCGTACCCGCTCGAGGAAGTGAACTACGACTTCCAGGTCCTCGGCCCGCAGGAAAAGAATCCCGAGGCGGTCGACGTGCTGCTGGCCGCCTGTCGCAAGGAAGTGGTCGAGCAGCGCGCCGCGGCGCTGGAGATCGCCGGGTTGAAACCCAAGGTGGTCGACCTCGAGCTGTTCGCGATGGAGAACGCCTGCCAGCTGCTGCGCCACCAGATGCCGGACGAAGGCAACGGCAAGACCATCGCCATCGTCGACATGGGATCGACCAACACGGGCGTGACCATCCTGCACAACCTGACGACGGTGTACACGCGTGACCAGCCCTTCGGCGGCAAGCAGCTGACCGAGGACATCATGCGGCACTACGCGATGTCCTTCGACGACGCGTACAAGAATCTGAAGAACGGCACGCTGCCGGAGACCTACGACGCCGAGGTGTTGTCGAACTTCATCAATGACATGGGCCAGCAGATCGACCGTGCGCTGCAGTTCTTCTTCTCGGCCTCGACCCAGTTCACGCACATCGACCAGATCGTGCTGGCGGGCGGCTGCGCCCAGATCAACAGCCTGGATGCGCGCATCCAGGAGCGTCTGAACATCCCGTGCGCCATCGCGCGCCCGTTCGCGCAGATGTCCATCGCCTCGCGCGCCAAGCCACAGCAGCTCGCCAAGGAAGAGTCGGCACTGCTGATGGCCGTCGGGCTCGCCGCCCGGGCGTTCGACTAAGGGGCGCCCATGGCCGTCAAGATCAACCTGCTCGACTGGCGCACTGAGCTCAGCACCCTCCGGAAGAACCAGTTCTTCGGCACGCTCGGGGGCGGCGCCCTGATCGCCATCCTCGGCGTCGGCATCGTCTGGTACGGCGTGTCCAGCGCGATCGACCATCAGCGCGGGCGCAACGCGTTCCTCGCGCAGC
>JBOICR010000208.1:0-7338 GCA_050740195.1 Nevskiaceae bacterium
ATGTTCACCGGCTTTGTCGTATCCACGTGATTTGCTTGCAACAAGGGGCCGCGACTATAACAAACCGGACGCGGGCGACGGCTCCCACAATTCGAGACCTTCGCGGCCGATTGCGTGAGCCAGTTCGCTCACCCGACCACGGCCCGGAATGACCAGCTCCGGCGCCAACTCCGCCAGCGGCACGAGGACGAAGTTGCGGCGATGCAGCTCGGCATGCGGCAAGCTCAGCCGTTCGCTGACCAAAACCTGCTGATCGTAGAGCAGCAGATCCAGATCAATGGCGCGCGCGCTCCAGCGTGGCTGCCCCGCGACACGACCCAGCGAGGTTTCGATCTCTTGCAGGCACTCCAGCACTGCGAGCGGCGCAAGCCCGGTCTGCGCTGCGCAGACGGCATTGCAATAGTCCGGCTGGCCGGGCGCTCCCAAAGGCGCGCTGCGATAAAAGCGCGAACACCCGCGCACCCGCAAATCGGGAACTTGCCGGAGATACAGCAGGGCCCGAGTCAGCGCCGCGGCCGGATCGCCCAGGTTCGCACCCAGCGCAATCCAGACATTGGCCATCGTTCATCGCTCCGATGGTGGAGACGGCGCCTGCCCTTGCCGCCCTCTGCCGCCACGGCGCCGACGGCGACGCGGGCGCGGCGTCGGCCCTTCGCCAGAAACCGCTTCGGCGAGTGACGGCGCAACTTCAATTGCGGGCAAGCTGCCGCCTTCCGCCTGGCGCCACCAACTCGCCTGTTCCTGCACCGCTTCGCCGGCGCCGGCACGCAGTTGCAGAAAATCGTAGGCCGCTCGAAATCGCGGGTGCGCCATCATCCGTTTGGGCCGGCCGCCGCGCCGCTGATCGAAGCGCGGCTGCATCAACCAGATCTCGCGCGCCGGCATCGAGAAGCGCTTCGGAATCGCCACGTGCGTCTGCTGCCGCGCCAGCACTTCATCCGCCGCCTGTGCCAGAGCGACGGATTCGGGATGTCCTTGCGCACGCGTCAGCTCCGCCGCGCGCGCTGAAACCACCGGCCATAACAGCACTGCGAACAGGAAGGACGGGCTGATCTGCAAATCTTGCGCGATGCGCTTTTCGGTATCTGACAGCACGCCCTCGATGAATGCGCGGCTGCGCTCGGGCTCTTCTTCCAGACGCGCGTCCACCTCGGGAAACAGTTCGCGCCACAGATGGAACCAGTGCAGCGCGCGGAAATTCTCGACGGCGTCGGGATTGAGCAGCAGCTTGAGCACTTCGTCGAACAGCCGCGCCGGCGGAATCTCGCCGAGCAGCGGTGCCAGCCTCTCGATCGGCGCAGCGGCCGCAGGATCGAGGCGGAAGTGCAGCTTGTTCGCGATGCGCACCGCGCGCAGCATGCGCACTGGATCTTCGCGGTAGCGCAGCTCAGGGTCGCCGATGAGGCGCAAGGTCTTGGCCTGCAAATCGTTCATGCCGCCGACGTGGTCCACGATCGCGAAATCGCGGATGTCGTAGTACAGGGCATTGACCGTGAAGTCGCGCCGGAAGGCGTCGCTCTCCAGCGTGCCGTACAGGTTGTCGGACAGGATGCGTCCGGTCTCGTCGCGCTCGTGGCTTTCGCTGATCGCGCCGCGGAACGTCGTCACCTCGATGATTTCCCCGCCGAAGTGCACGTGCGCGATCAGGAAGCGGCGCCCGACCAGGCGGCAGGACCGGAACAGTTTCTTGATTTCTTCCGGCCGCGCGTTGGTGGCGATGTCGAAATCCTTGTGCTTGAGCCCCGCGAGAATGTCGCGCACGCCGCCGCCGACCACGTAAGCCTCATAACCGGCATCGCGCAGGCTGTACAGAGTTTTGAGCGTCGCGTTGGTGAAATGCGAGCGCGAGATCGGGTGCTCCGATCGCGGAATGCGCTGGGCTTCGATGATTGGATTCCTTGCTTGCAGTAATGCGCCGAGAGACGGCGCGTCCTTCGACAGGCTCAGGACAGACCGTATAATACGCGGCCTTCTCAATCCCCCGCAGCATCGCTCCTATCGTCTAGAGGCCTAGGACGGAGCCCTCTCAAGGCTTAAACCCGGGTTCGAATCCCGGTAGGAGCGCCAATCAGGAAAGAAAGCCCCGCACGGGGCTTTTTTTCTTCAGGGCCCAGCCGCCGGCCCGCCCGGCCGCGGCCACGGCAGCAGCATCGGCACGCGCGCGCGGTACTGCCGGTATTGGTCGCCGAACTCGGCCACGAGGTCGCGCTCCTCGAGTTGCAGCGCGATCAGGATGTAGCCGGTGGTCGCCAGGGCGAACAGCAGGTGCCCGGCGGTCATCGTTGGCGTCGCCCAGAACGCGATCACGAACCCGAGCATGATCGGATGCCGGACCAGGCGGTACAGCAGCGGCGTGCGGAACTCCATGGCGCCGGCGGGCTGGCCGCGCCAGGCGAGGTAAACCTGGCGCAGGCCGAACAGATCGAAGTGGTTGATCATGAATGTCGACGCCAGCACGGTCAGCCAGCCGAGCGCGGCCAGCGTTTGCAGCGCCAGCCGCCCGCCGGGAGAAGCGACATCCCAGACGATTGCCGGCATCGTGCGCCACTCCCAGCACAGCAGCAGCAGGACGATGCTGGAGAGCAGCACATAGGTGCTGCGCTCGATCGTGTGTGGCACGAACCGGGTCCACCACAGCTTGAACGCCGGGCGCGCCATCAAACTGTGCTGCACGGCGAACAGCCCCAGTAACAACAGATTGACCAGCAGCGCCTCGCCCATCCCGGCCGGGACGCCCGAGTCGATGCTGCGCGGCACGCCGATATTGGTGACGAAGCCGATCGCGTAAAGGAAGGCTGCGAGAAAAATCACGTAACTCGCCGCGCCGTAAGCCAAGGTCAGAAAGCGGTTCATGCGGCACCCCCGAAGTGGACGCGCGCAAGTCTCTACCTGCCGGGGCGACCTGTCGAATCCGCCGCTGCGAAGGCGTCCATCAGGCGTGGCGCCGTCGGAACGAAAAGAACAGCATGAACCCGCCGCTGATCACGAACAGCAGCGCCGTTCCGGCGGTGGTGATCAGCAGCGGGTGGTTGAAGTCCTCGCGCTCCTCGTAGTCCATGATGTGCAGCATCCAGACGAAGTCGAACGCGCGCCACAGGTCGTTGCGCCGGGCGACCACCGCGCCGGTCTGGGGCGAGATGTAGAGCGTGGTGTCGCGCGCATCGGCGAACCGCACGCGCCACAGCGGCAGTTCGCGGCCGCGGTACTCGGGCGCCCCACCCTCGGCCACCGCGACCCACTCGACCACCGCGATCGCCCCGATGCCGGCGTACTCCGTCGCCGCCACGGCGCGCGCCGCGGCCTCGTCCAGCGGTGACAGCAGGCGGCCGTCGGCGGCGTTGACCAGCTGGACGCCGCTGGGGCGCTCGATGCGGTACACCACCCGGCCGTGCCAGGCCTGCAGTGTCGCGGCGGTCGCGCCGGCGAAGCGCGGGTCGGCCAGCAAATTGCCGAGCGGCACCCGCGGCGCCGCCGGATCGAGCGCGACCGGACTGACCCGAGCCCGTTCGGGATCGCCGTGCACCGCGTCGAGCTGGAGCACGCTCATGATGAACCCGCCGAGCACCCAGAGCAGGACCTGCGCGCCGACCAGCAGGCCGACCCAGCGGTGAAACTGGCGAAGGAAACGGCGAAAACGCACTGCGGGTGTGGTCTCATTCATGGCGCGCATTATGCCGACGGGCCTGTCGATTACGCGCCTCGCCATTCGACTACCGGATGAACCCCTTAAGATTGCCGCCCAAAGGAGCTTGACGTGACGAATGGACTGGACGGACGCCGGCGTTGGCTGGCCTTGTACGTGCTGTGCACCGGCGTGCTGATGGTCGTGCTCGACACGACCGTTGTCGTCGTCGCCCTGCCCACGATCCAGGCCGACCTGGGTTTCTCCGGCACGACGTTGGTCTGGGTGCTGAACGCTTACATGCTGACGTTCGGCGGCTTCCTGCTGCTCGGCGGACGCCTCGGCGACTTGTACGGCTCGCGTCGCTGGTTCCTGATCGGACTGTCGCTGTTCACTGCCGCCTCGCTGGCCTGCGGGTTGTCCGATTCGCCGGCCACGCTGGTTGCGGCGCGCGCGGTGCAGGGCCTGGGCGGCGCGGTGGTCACCGCGGTCGCGCTGTCGCTGATCATCAACCTGTTCACCGAGCCAGCCGAGCGGGCGCAAGCCATGGGCATCTACGGCTTCGTCTGCGCCGCCGGCGGCAGCATCGGCGAGGTGCTGGGCGGGTTCATGACCAACTGGCTGGGCTGGGAGTCGGTCTTCCTGGTCAACCTGCCGATCGGCGTGGCGGCGTACTTCGGCTGCCTGAAGCTGCTGCCGGCCGACACGCCGGCCACGATCCAGCGCCAGCTCGACGTCGCCGGCGCTCTCGCCGTGACGGCGGGCCTGATGCTCGCGGTCTATGCCATCGTCGAGGGCAATGCCGCCGGCTGGGCCTCGCTGCAGACGCTCGGCCTGCTCGGCACGTCGCTGGCGCTGCTGGCCGCATTCCTGGTCATCGAGGCGCGCGTGGCGCAGCCGCTCATGCCGCTGCGCCTGTTCCGGCTGCGCAACGTGTCGGTCGCCAATGTGGTCGGCGTGCTGTGGGCGGCGGGCATGTTCGGCTGGTTCGTGATCAGCGCGCTGTACCTGCAGCACATCCTCGGCTACGACCCGTTCCAAGTCGGGCTGGCGTTCCTGCCGGCGGACGGGATCATGGCCGTGTTCTCGGCCGGGCTGTCCGCGAAGTTGGTCATGCGCTACGGCATCCGCGGCCCGCTGTGGATCGGCCTCGCCATCGCCGCCGTCGGCCTGGCCTGGCTGGCGCGCGCGCCGCTCGACGGCCGGTTCCTCATCGACGTGCTGCCGAGCATGGTGCTGCTCGGGCTCGGCGCCGGCATGGCGTTCAACCCGGTGCTGCTGGCAGCGATGAACGACGTCGCGCCGGAGGAGTCAGGTCTGGCCTCGGGCGTGGTGAACACCTCGTTCATGATGGGCGGCGCGCTCGGCCTCGCGGCGCTGGCGAGCCTGGCCGATGCGCGAACGCAGAGCCTGCTCGAGGCCGGCGTCGCGCAACTGCCGGCACTGAACGGCGGCTACCAGCTCACCTTCCTGCTCGGCGCGTTGATCACCGCGGCCGGCGCGCTGGTCGCCGCGCTGTGGCTGCGGCCGAAGCCGCAGCCGGCCGGCGAATCGCTGCCCGCGCACGGCTGAACCTCGTGACGCGCGCGCTGCCGGTCGCGCTGCTGCCGCTGGTCCTCGCCGCTTGCGGCCCGAGCCTGGCGACGCGCTACGAAACCGGCAACCAGGCCTTGTCGCAGGGCGATGGCGCGATGTACTTCGTGGTGATCTCGCCGATCCTGCGCGACGCATTGAACGCGTGCATTCCGCAGGGCACTCCGGGCGCCTCGCCAACGCTGGTGGTGGTGGCCGACGTCGACGCCGACGGCCACGCGCGCAACCTCGAGGTGCGTCCGCGATCGCCGGGCAGCGATTGCCTGCGCGAGCATCTGGCGAGCCGGCCGCTGCCCAGGCCGCCGCTCGCGCCCGCCGCTGCGACCTTCCCGATCGGGCTGCGCATCGATACCAAATAGCGCCACCTGGCGCGCCCCGCCCTACAATGACCGCATGACCCTCCCCGAGTTGTGCATCCGCCGGCCGGTCTTCGCGACCGTGCTGTCGCTCGTCATCGTGCTGGTCGGCTACGTCTGCGCGACGCGCCTGACCACGCGCGAGTACCCGAACATCGACCCGCCGGTCGTCACCGTCGAGACCTCGTACCCCGGCGCCAGCGCCGCCATCGTCGAGTCGCGCGTGACGCAGCCGCTCGAGGAAGCGCTGGCCGGCCTCGAGGGCGTCGAGCTGATGACCTCGATCTCGCGCGAGCAGACTTCGCAGATCACCCTCACCTTCCTGCTGTCGCGCGACCCCGAGGGCGCGGCCTCCGACGTGCGCGACCGCGTGGCGCGCGCCACCGGCACCCTGCCGCGCGAAGTCATCGATCCGGTGGTGCAGAAGGCCGAGGCCGATGCCAACCCGATCATCTGGGTGGCGCTGTCGAGTACCAACCACGACCGGCTGCAGTTGTCCGATTACGCCGACCGCCTGCTGAAGGACCGGCTGCAGTCGCTGCCCGGTGTCGCGTTCATCCGCCAGTTCGGCTCGCGCTACACCATGCGCATCTGGCTCGATCCCGAGCGCCTCGCCGCCTACGGCATGACGCCGCAAGACATCGAGGACGCGCTCAACCGCCAGAACGTGGAGGTGCCGGCCGGCCGCATCGAGAGCGCGCAGCGCGAGTTCACGGTGATGTCGGAGACCGACCTGCGCACCGATGACGATTTCAACAACCTGATCCTGCGCGATCGCGGCGGATTCCTGGTGCGGCTGCGCGACGTCGGCCGCGCCGAGCTGGGCGGCGGCAACGAGCGCTTCGCCACCCGCTACAACGGCCAGGACGCCATCGGCATGGGCATCGTCAAACAGTCCAGCGCCAACCCGCTGGACGTGTCGGATGCCGTGCGCGCGGAGCTCGACCGCATCCGGCCGACGCTGGTGCCGGGCATGAAGCTCGACATGGCGTACGACTCGTCGATCTTCATCAAGGCGTCGATCAACAACGTGCAGACCACCGTGCTCGAAGCCGTCGGCCTGGTGGTGCTGATCATCTTCTTCTTCCTGCGCTCGCTGCGCGCCACGATCATCCCGCTGGTGACGATCCCGGTGTCGCTGATCGGCGCGTGCGCGGTGATGCTCGTGTGCGGGTTCTCGATCAACACGCTGACACTGCTGGCCGCGGTGCTGGCCGTTGGACTCGTGGTCGACGACGCCATCGTCATGCTGGAGAACATCCACCGGCACGTCGAACAGGGCATGGCGCCCCGGGAGGCGGCGCTGAAGGGTGCGCGCGAAATCGGCTTTGCCATCATCGCCATGACGCTGACGCTCGCCGCGGTATATGCGCCGGTGGGCTTCCAGCAGGACGTCACCGGCAAGCTGTTCAAGGAGTTCGCCTGGACGCTGGCCGGCGCGGTGCTGGTGTCCGGCTTCGTCGCCCTGACGCTGTCGCCGATGATGTGCTCGGTGCTGCTGCGTCACGAGGCGCGCCACGGCGCCGCCTATAACCTGATCGAGCGCTTCATCGGCGGCATGACCCAGGGCTACCGGCGCCTGCTGACATTCGTGCTGGCCCGCGGCAAGGCGGTGATCGTCGCCGCCGGCGTGGGGGTCGCCATCGGCGGCGGCGTGCTGTTCACGCAGCTCAAGTCCGAGCTGTCGCCGGTCGAGGATCGCGGCATCTTCCTCGGCGTGTTCATCGCGCCCGAGGGCTCCACGCTGAAGTTCACCGACGGCTATGC